>JACXSR010000023.1:0-8260 GCA_035319845.1 Thermoproteota archaeon | reverse complement strand
GGGGACTAGGCAGCCTCGTCATTCACGTTAGAATATTCGCCGCAGGTGGTCTGGAGGAGGCCCTCCCATCCCTCGAGCTGACGAGGTTAGCCGAGTATCAAGTCACCTTGGAGCATGCCGGCCTGCTGAACAGGAGCCTCAAGGATAGGAGAGTAGCATTCTCGTGATTCCACCATCCTCCCAACACTCTTTTCCCGGTCTCGATCCAGTTCACGGCTTAACTATATAGATAACTAGGAAGAGGCTCCCAGAGAGGAAATAGAGGGCTATATCTCTATTGAAGGGCCACGAAAGGGCCGCTAGCGTCAAGAGAACTAGGGCTGAGTAGTTAAACCTCTTAGCGTTCCTCGTCCCGAGGAGGACGGGGATCATCATCGGCGCGTGGGCATATATGTGGAGGCCCACGAACCCTATGAGGAGGATGTGCAGGAGCTCCAACGTGTTCGTTGGGATCGGCCAAGAAAGGATCAGGAGGGGCAGAAGGAGGAGGTAACCAGCCATCAAATAGCGATGAGCCGGCAAGGCCTCCCTCACTCTAACGGACTTCACCCCGAAATAGGCTAAATCCAACCTAGATGCCCCGAGATAGGCGAGCATGCTGATCCACATGAAGATCTTAGTCGGATTGAGGCCTAAGAGCGCGAACGCATGAAAGATAATCATTAGAAGGGCGAGAGCTCGATTGACGCTGTACCTATAGGTCTTTGGGAGAGCATGGAGGGTCACCGCGTATGTGAGCGGGATGGGATAAGCCCACACCAGTGAGGTGATCCACTCCTCTATCGATTGAAAACTCCCGAAAAACGTGTAAAAGAGGGCAAGGAAGGAGTACAGCTCCAGAAGGTATGTCAAAGATCGCTTCCTCAGATGAGAGAGGAATGCGAGACCGCTGAGAGAGACCAATGCGATGAGGAATTTTCCCCATCCTAACAAGGAGGTCAAGGGCAGGAGGAGGAGCGAGATAGAGTGGAAGAGGACGGCAAGAGTAGAACCCTTTCTCCTCGTTACAGAGGTCCAGAACGAGATGTTCACGCCGGCTGCGAAGGACAGAACGCCCATCCCCATGAGATGCATGTGGACTTGATACCATCTCAATAACAGGGAGAGGAGCCCCAATCCGATGTACACGAAACTGCCAACCACGACTAGCGCGCTCAGCTTCCTGGCCAGTTTCAGGTAGTGTAGGGAGTCATCAACTATTCTAACCACCTATAAGAGCTTTAGAGCCTCCTCTCCTAACCTTCTACCCAGCTCCTTGGCTCTGGCTAGGTCGCCCTCCTTGGGCTTCCCCTTGAACGTCAGCTCACCAACTATCGGTATGGAGAGGGACTCCAGCACTTTCTTCACATCCCTCGTACCGCCCCCTCCCCATCCGAACGATCCGAGCACCGCTGCTACCTTATTCTTTGGCCTGTACTCCTTGAGAAGATCGAGATAGAACGTGATCCCCAGAAACGGATGTCCATTATGCGTCGAGGTCGCCACCAGTATGGCGGCAGCCTCCAGCGTATGGGCGAGCAGGTCGTCGGGATCGGCCTCGGCGCTGTCCACCACGGCGACCTCCAAACCGACTTCCCTCAGTCCATCTGCTGCCTCATCAGCTGCCCTAGCGGTGTTCTCGTACTGACTTCCTACCACCACAAGCGCTTTCTTGAGCGGTTTCCATGATGTCCACCGCTCATACATGCTCAACAGCCCCTCGAGTTCCCTGTGAAGGGCTCCGTGGGAGGGAGCCACTACCTTCGGGCTTAGCTCCTTGGTCTTGGCCACGGCCTTGGCGGCCATAGCGTGGTAGGGCATGAGGATGGAGGCGTAGTAATCCAGTAGCTCGAAGGAATCGGGCGACTCATCGTAGAAGACCCTGTCACTCGCACCATGAGAGCCGAACAGATCACATGTGAACAGGATGGAATCCTCAACTAAGTAGGTGAGCATTGTGTCGGGCCAGTGGACCATGGGGGACATGATGAATCGCAGGGTTTTGTCCCCCAAGCTCACCTCCTCACCCTCCCTCACTTCCCTGACCCGGTCCATTGGGAAGTCCGCCAGCGCCTCTCCTATGCTGAGAGCTTGTTTAGTGCCCAACAGGATCGCCTTCTCCGCTCTCCTCATGACCTCTGCCAGCGTGCCCGAGTGATCCGGTTCAGTGTGCTGCGTGATCACGTAAGTCAGATCCTCGATCTTCATCACGCTCTCCAGCGCCTCGAAAAACTCCCTTGAGAACCTGTAGTCGGCACCGTCTATGAGCGCGGCACCCTCACTCCCCTCCACCACGTAGAAGTTATAGGATGTTCCGTTGGGGATTGGCCAGAAGTTCTCGAATCTGGGTAGTTTCGTGTTCAGAATCCTGACGAGGGTCACCCCATCCACTATCTCCCTCTTGAACCAGCTCATGGAACCCACGCGCCTCTAGACGGGGAATTCATAAAAATGTTGGCCGTATAGGTGCCCGTATGTTCATAAAAGGTAAGTTACAGGCAGGCAGATTCTTGGAGAGGCCTAACCGGTTCCTAGCGGTCTTGGATACGATCAATGGGGTAAGGAGGTGTCATGTGAGAGATCCAGGAAGGCTGGGTGAACTCCTCGTGAGGGGAGCACCCGTCGTCTTCATGGAGAAATCCAAGCCGGGGAGAAAGACTAATTGTGAGCTCCTCTTGGTCTGGGACGGCAAGGTGTGGACCGTCGTCAATTCCGGCCTTCACTCGAGGTTGGCTGAGGAGCTACTAATTTCAGGATTCATACCTGAGCTCAGAGGTCCCACTTCGATGAGGAGGGAGGTGAAATATGGGGACAGTAGGGTAGATTTCCTACTGGAATTCCCGGAGAGGATTTTGTACTTAGAGGTCAAGGGTTGCACGCTGGTCAGGGATGGAGAGGCCCTCTTCCCAGACGCTCCCACCGAGAGGGGAAGGAGGCACGTGCTAAACCTGATTCGCGCCGTCGAGGAAGGGTATGATGCCGCCATCCTCTTCCTCGTCATGAGACCGGACGCTAAGTCCCTCGCTCCGAACTCTGAAGCTGATCCCAAGTTTACCGAAGCCCTCAGAGAGGCTGAGAAGAGGGGAGTTAGAATGTTCGCCGTCACCTTCCGCTACTTCGCTAGGAGAATCGAACCCCTCACTAGGATACCCGTGATCATCCCCCCTGAGTAGGATCCTCCTGATTCCCCAGTAGATCAGTGCTAAGGAAAGCAAGGTCAGCGCGATGAAGGGATCCGAGCAGGGATCGGAAGGTCCAGTGGGATCGCACTTGAAGAGTGGCCCGCTTATCAGCTTGGGGATAACCCATGATAGGACGGGAATCGAAGCTGCCAGTTCCATTATCGCCAGTCCCGGTCCTCCCCCCATCATGGATACCATAAGAAGGGGTATGAGGGTCCAATAGGGCCTCCCCCCCGCCATCAATAGGAAGGCCCCGGCGGAGATGACAGGGACCTCCTTCTCTCCCCTCCAAAGGATGACCGGCACTAGTGCGGCGATGAGGCCAGCTATCAGGGAATAGTCCCCTAGTAAAGGCCTTAACACTCCTCCGGTCACATCCGAAGGCCAATGAATGGATCCTGGGATTATCAGGGGTGGGATCAGCCCTGCCAAGACCCCCAACGCGTAGATCCGTCCGTTCATCGAGATGACCATGGGAGCTGCGGCCAAGGTGAGCGGGTTCACAGCTCCTGAGATCCCAAGGAGAATTGAAGACGACAAGCGCCTGCCTCTCCTTGCGAGCATCATGGAATCCAAGGCTAGAGCCGCTGCCAGCATCGTCCAGTCCGATGATGAGAGGAGTAGTACGGCCAAGAGGGGTGCGTAGGTGATACCTCCACTTCCCTCGTAGAGATCTAGGAGGACGATCAGGGACGAGATCAAGATCACCGTCCCGTAGGCTATCCCTCTGATCCACAGTTCCGGTGAGGACTCGGTGAGATAGTGAGTCAGCACGTTGGAGAAGCCTATGTCGTCCAGTCCGAGTATTGCAGCGGGGCTGGTGGGCATGAAGGCCATGTAGTAGAGAATTAATGACGAGAACGTCGCTGTGAGGATTCCTAGGGAGAGGGAGAGGCTCCTCGAGTCCATGGATAGGAGGGATCTTAGGAAAGAAAGCTCCTCCGGCAGGGGCAGCTCCTCACCGAGCAACGCTCTGAAGATTCTCTTCCAACCCTCACCTACATATCTATTGACCTCGCCCTCCCATAGGGAGAGGTATGCCATGGTAACTGAAAAGGAAACGGCGACGGCCGGGGATAACTGCACGGCGTAGAAGCTATAGAGGGTCCTGTTGCCCTTCAAGAACACTGCTGTGTAACCCAGTACTATGGAGCCTACGAACAGAGAAGGTATGTACTCTCTCCTCCTCTCCAAGAGCGCCGGGAGCAGGATGAAGATCGAGGCGAATACGAAGGCATAAGATACCAGATTCACCCTAGCTATGAGATCGGGGTTGTAATGGAGTGCCATCGGCGCTAAGTTGAAGAACCACGCCCAGGGAGGGGATGGAGTTGGTCCACTTCCTCTACTGGTCGTGTGCCATGCTACAGCGTTCAGGTTCTCGGAGATCCACCTCTCAACTCCGAGGTAGGAGATTATCGGAAGGGAGACGATTATGTACGTCACGGCAGGTACGAGCACCTTAGTTATGGAGGGAAGGACCCTTTCCCTCCTGTATATCCTGAGGTAGAGGTATAGGGCGAGGATCACGAACAGCCCGCTGAACTTCACCGAGAACGCTAGCCAACCAGCGACCGAGGCTGCAAGCGGTCTGTCGTATACCACGAAGAGGAGGGCGAGAGTCGTGAAGAAAGCGAGGTGTATGTCGAGCATGGCGACCATGCTCATGGACACGAACATGGGATCTAGTACCAGGGCGAGGGAGGCCACGACCCCCCAGAAGGGGTTCAGCAACCTGCTTCCTATCAAATAGACGAGAATAACCATGATAAATCCTTCTACTAGACCCGGGAGCCTCCAGCTCATCGGCTCATCGCCGAACAGAACCATCGATGCCATCATCAGGTACTTCCCTAAGGGAGGATGCTCTAGGTTCAGGTACTCGTAGATTCCCTTCTTCGATGGATATTCGAAGCCCGCCCTAACCTTTATGGCCCCACCACATCCCTCAAGCTTCGATAGGTTTGACTCCGGAACTTTCACCCAGAGGAGGGGCACCTTATCCCCCGTCTCTGTGTAGTTCGACCTCACCACCTCTCCTCCAAGATGGGAGAGGCACCTCCTCACATCGTCCATGTGCCCCTCCAAGAACTCGTTTGACGTGAAGACGAGGGTGGCGTGAGCGTAACCTCCCCTCACATACTTGGCGTCAACGCCGAACACTTCCTTCAGGAGGTTCCTGGCTGAGGTGGCGTACCATACCTCATCGCTCACGTAGTAATCATCCCCCCTGTACTTTCCGGATGACATCTCCCAGTAGGCATAGCTGACATAGGCAGTAGCCATGAGGAGGCTCAGCAGCAGCCCCACGAGGAAGGATCTCCTCATATCACCACCACACCATTTTCTTACTGAGAAAGTAGTTCACGAGGAAGCCCGCTAAGATACCGACAAACTGGGATGACAGCGACTCCATTCCGATGAACCTGTAAAGGAACACGGAGACACCGTACTGGGTGAGTATCCCTGCCAAGTTAGCTGCATGATACTTCAGAAGGCTCTGCACGAGCCCGCCTCTCCTCCTCCTCTTGAATGTCCAAATGTCGTTGAAGAGGAAATTGCTCAACAGCGATACCTCTATGGCGACGGCGGATGCTATCTCGTGTATCAAATTTAGGGCGTACCTGAGGAGCCAGAGGACGGCTAGGTTCACCACGGTACCTACTGCTCCTACTATGGCGAACCTGACTATAGGGGGGCTGAGCCCGAGCACATGCATGAGATAACTCACTATGACACCGCCACCCAGTTTCGAGGAACCCCTTTTCCTCAGGCCGAATGTGTAGGGAACCTCACACACCTTGGTGTAGTTTCCCTTCACAAGCACTTCTAGGAGAATTTTGAAACCCTTCGGGTCCAGCTTTTCAACGATCCCCTCCACCACCGACCTTCGGAACATGAAGTACCCTGAGGAGGGGTCTCTAACGCCCCTGACCTTCGGGAGGAGGATCCAAGCGAGCAATATGGATCCCTTGGAGATGACTCTCCTGGCGAGGCTCCACCCGGCTACGGAACCGCCCCTCACGTACCTGGAGGCTATGGCTATGTCACATCCCTCCATCACCTTCCTGTATAATTCTGGAAGCAGTTCAGGGGGGTGCTGGAGATCAGCGTCCATCACGGCCACTACATCACCCTCAGCCAGTTCTAGCCCCTCTACTACGGCCGAGGAAAGGCCCATCTTTCCCGGCCTAACCTTGACCTTGATGGGGTACTTGGAGGAGAGCTCCCTAGCCAGATCAGCCGTTCCATCCGGGGAGTTGTCGTCCACTATCACCACTTCATAGTCCACACCGGCCAGAGCCTCGTCTATTCGGCTCACCAGCTCCTCTAGATTATCCCTTTCATTGTAGGTGGGGATGATTATGCTGATCAAGGCCGGTGCCTCCTTTTGGGTCGGAACGGCCTGCGTAAAAAATTTCCCCGTCAGGGGAGATTCCAGTACTTGGAGAGCACTCCCTTAGCATCTTCCACAGCGAGTCTAGCCCTCCTGATAACGTAATCGTCCTCCCTTGGGGTGATTCCCTCGATCTCCTCCGGGTCAAACCCCATATCCAAGGATGAGAACCCTCTAATTATCCCAAGCCACCCCCAATCCCTCACATCCTTATTGTAACCACTTATGAGAAGCTCCACCCTGTAGTTAGCTGGAAG
Organism: Thermoproteota archaeon; assembly: GCA_035319845.1. GTDB lineage: Archaea > Korarchaeota > Korarchaeia > Korarchaeales > Korarchaeaceae > Korarchaeum. The sequence goes on along the minus strand of JACXSR010000023.1, from coordinate 1,445 downwards.
GGAGGAAGCCCACCTTCCTAGCCGCCAAAGCCCCCTCAGATCCAGTCCCAGCTGGGTGAGCGGGTCGAGAAAGTGGGGATCGCTTCCCCCATGGGCTATCAGTAGCTCGGGCGCGAAGGACTCCACGATGGGCCTCACCAGCTCCTCATAGGCCATCTCATAAGATGATGGTCCAGCTCCGGGAGGCAAGGGGATATTAACCGTGTATCCCTCCCCCTTCCCCCTCCCCACCTGCCTCGTGAATCCGACGCCGGGATAGATCGTAGTCGGATCTTGGTGAATGCTTACGTAGAGAACCGTGTCGTCCTCATAGAATATGTCCATGGTGCCGTTACCGTGATGGGCATCATGGTCGAATATCGCCACCGATCTAACACCGTTCCTCTGAGCCCACTTGGCTGCGATAGCAACGTCATTCAGCAAGCAGAAACCTCCTCCATAGTTGACGCTGGCGTGGTGAGCACCACCAAAGCCCATGGCGCTTCCCTCCTTGAGGGCCACCCTCACAGCTGACATGGAGGAGTAAACCATGCTCAGCGCGGCCTCCCACATTCCTTTGAACGCAGGGGTATCCAAGGAAACCATGCCATGTCCGGTCTGGCTCCTGACCCTGAGGAAGTTCAGATATTCCTCGTCGTGAACGGCCCTCAGGTCATCGATGGTGGGCGGATCTCCGACATATCCCACAAGCTCGAAGGGTTCTCCTCTCTTCTCAAGGAACTTGATGAAGGAGGGAAACCTATCTCCCCTGAATGGATGCCCCGGGCCGAAGTCATACGCTGATATGGACTCATCATAGACGAATTTCATCTTGGAGTGAAACCCGATGAATCCCTTAACCTTTCTCCCACGATGCCACGCGGAAGTGATATAAAGCGTCATTCCCCTTACTCGAGATGAAGGTAGCCAGCTGGAGGGAAATCGCCAGAGCAATGGATAGGGCCAATGTAGTGCTAGAAGTCGTGGATTCTAGAGATCCTTGGACGACCAGAAGCAGAAAACTAGAGGAAATGGCCAAGAGGAGGGGAAAGAAGATTCTCGTGGCGATCAACAAGTCCGATCTGGTGCCTAGGGAGATATTGGATCAGTGGGTGAGGATATTCGAGCGGGAGGGTCTGAGAGCGGCCTACGTCAGTGCAAGGGAGAGGCTGGGTACCATGAGATTGAGGAGATTCATCAAGAGGGAGGCCCCTGAGCTGCCAGCGAGGGTGCTCATAGCTGGCTTCCCGAAGGTGGGAAAGAGCTCGATAATAAATGTGCTTAAGGGAAGGAGTTCAGCCTCTACAAGCCCGGTACCCGGAAATCCCGGGTACACGCGTCACTTCCAGCTCTACAAAATCGACAGGAACCTATACATACTGGACTCCCCTGGAATACTGCCAGTCGAGGGAGGTCCACTTGAGATGGCCATCAGGGGATATCCCCCCGAAGAATTGAAGAACCCC
>JACXSR010000128.1:0-8262 GCA_035319845.1 Thermoproteota archaeon | reverse complement strand
TATTGATTGATTTGAAGAATCCTTATGTAATTGACCCAGCCCACTTCTCCTATGATACTCTCGGACAGCGCATTACGCTCCCTCATAGAGTCGGGTGAGCTCTCGATAGACCCCCTCTACGACGACACCATAAGGGAGAATGGCGTTGATATGAGGATAGGCCCCGAGATAGCCTTCCCAGTAGTCACGGGGGAACTCATCGATCCCATCAAGGACAATCCCGCCAAGCACTTCTCGGTGAGGGAGATCCCCGACGAGGGCATAATAATCCCCGGGAATACGTCAGTCCTCTTGGTGACTGAGGAATACGTTAGGATGCCCAAGGATGTGGCGGCGCTCTGTGGGTTGCGCTCCTCCATAGCTAGATGGGGATTCGTGGCTCCTCCAACCCTGATAGACGCTGGTTTTGAGGGACAACTGACGATAGAGGTCATGTGGACCAGGCCGGCCCCGGTGAAGCTTTACAGGGGCATAAGGTTCCTTCATGTCGTGTTCTTCAGGACCGAGGGAGAGGTGGAGAGGCCGTACAGCGGGAGCTATCAGGGTCAGAGGGGAGTGACCCTTCCGAAGAAGTTGGAGAATACGCACTTGAACTTCAAGACCTAGTGGGAGGGGGCTATCATAACCGCTGTTTAAGTTACGCGGGAATTAGAGACATCCGAATTCCATACGACGGCACGCGGAAAAGTCTTTCAACTTCGTACGATCAAACTTTATTAGCTGGAGGTTTGTACGATGAATGCGGCATCATATCGCCCAAGGGGGGAGTCGCACCTGCTAATTAACTTCTTATTGTGAAACAACCATTATAACAAATATATGATCACATAAAGTGACAAATTGGAAAAATGGAGTGGAAAAAGGGAGAGTAGGGTTCTTATAGGTAGCTCTAGGGGAAGGCTTGGTAGGGAGATGTCGGTTAGTAAAGTAGTTAAGAGGGACGGTAGAATCGTTCCATTTGATGCCTCTCGCATAAGGAGGGCCATAGAAGGGGCCATGCGAGAGGTAGGGCATTATGATGAGGCAAAACTCGATAAAGTAGTCAAATACGTACTAAAGGTCATAAATAGGACGTTTAGTGATGAGAATCCTCCCCACGTTGAGGAGATTCAGGATATAGTAGAGCTGGCCCTCATGAAGTACGATCTCTTCGATGTGGCGAAGGCCTACATACTCTACAGGAAGGAGAGGGAGAAGATAAGGAAGGAGAAGATGGCCATTCTCGGAAAGGACTACGTGGATGACGTGGACAAGAGGCTATCCCTCAATGCCATAAGGCTTCTCGCCGCCAGATACCTCCAGAAGGATCCGGATGGGAAGCTGAGAGAGGATCCCAAGGGGATGTTCATAAGGGTCGCATCTCTGGTCGTGATCCCCGATATACTCCACGATCCCAAGGTGTTCGACAAGGACGGCAATCAACCCGTCCATCCAAACGAGGAATTCGATCCCGTCGAGTGGGAGGGCAGGGTTGGACTGAAGAATGGTCATCCTGAGGATCACTTGGCCCCGACATTCACGTGGAACCGCTACCACTTGGAGAGGATGAAGGCCCTGTACGACGAGTTAAACGGTCAGGGGAAGATGAGAGTTAGTTGGTCCCAGTTCTGGGAGATGCTCCTCCATGGAGAGTTCGATCATCACTACGAGGACTTCCTGAATTATTACAGGCTTATGGTCGACCTGAAGTTTCTGCCTAACTCTCCGACGCTGTTTAACGCCGGTACCAGACTAGGCCAGCTCTCAGCTTGCTTCGTTCTGGATATTGATGATAGTTTGGAGTCGATAATGAAGGCAGCCACAGATGCGGCCATGATATTCAAATCCGGTGGTGGAGTTGGGATCAACTACTCCAAGCTCAGGCCCCAAGGTGATATAGTCAGATCCACTGGAGGCCAGGCTTCAGGCCCTGTGAGCTTCATGCGCATCATAGACGTGATCACCGATGTGGTGAAGCAGGGCGGACGTAGGAGAGGGGCCAACATGGGTATATTAGAGGTCTGGCATCCGGATATATGGAAATTCGTCGAGGCCAAAGCTGAACCGGGCCAATTCGAGAATTTCAACATCTCAGTGATGATAACCGAGGACTTCTGGCCCAAATTCGAGTCGGGAGAGGATTACCCACTCATCAACCCTAGGAATGGAGAGGTCTGGGATACCCTGAACCCTAGGGAATTCTTCAGGAAGATAGCCGAGATGGCTTGGCGCACTGGAGATCCCGGGGTGCTATTCGCCGATAACATAAACAAGAGGAATGTGATGAAGGATGCACTGGGTGAAATAAAATCTACCAACCCCTGCGGGGAGGAACCCCTCTATCCCTATGAATCCTGTAATCTGGGGAGCATCAATCTGTACGCCTACGTCAGGAGAGATAACGGGCTGGTATCCTTTGATTGGGATGCCTACGCCGAGGACATCAAGCTGGCCCTTCGTTTCCTAGATAATGTCATTGATGTGAACAAGTTCCCTATACCCGAAATAGAGAGGAACACCAAGGCCACGAGGAAGGTGGGTCTGGGCTTAATGGGGCTGGCGGATGTCCTCTTCGCCTTGGGCATCCCCTACAATAGCGAGGAAGGTTTCGAATTCATGAAGAAGGTGGCCGAGTACCTGACCTACTTCGCAATGAAGGAGAGCGTCGAGAGGGCCAAGGAGAGGGGAACCTTCCCACTGTACGGGAGGTCAGGTTACGTTAAAGGGGAGATGCCAGTTGAGGGGTTCTATCATCCGGAGTGGTGGCACTTGGACTGGGATTCCCTCAAGGAAGAGGTGATGAGGTTCGGGATCAGGAATGCTGAGGTCACCACGATAGCCCCTACAGGTTCAATCTCCATGATAGCCGATGTCTCATCAGGAATAGAGCCTCAGTTCGCCCTAGTATATGAGAAAAGGGTGTCCGTGGGCTCGTTCTTCTACGTGGATAGGGAGCTAGAGAGACAGCTGAAGGAGAACGGTCTCTATCACGAGAAACTCCTGAAGGAGATAGCCGATAATGGAGGATCTTTACAGGGAATAGAGCCCCCGGAGGGTAAGGAGGAACTCTTCAAGGGGATGCAACGGGTGTTCCTAGTGGCCTACGACATACCGTGGTGGGATCATGTGAGGGCGCAAGCTGAGATAGCCAAGTGGATATGCGCTGCGGTGAGCAAGACGATAAACATGCCGAACTGGGTCTCAGTTAGCGATGTGGAGAAGGCCTATCTGTTCGCCTACAAGCTCGGATTGAAGGGTATAACCGTCTACAGAGACGGTTCAAAGGCGGCTCAGGTCCTCGTCACTCCCTCCCAGAGGAAGGGCGAGTACGTGGTGAGGACCGAGAACCAGACATTGAAGATGATGGAGATGCTGGGAATAGAGCTCCCTCAGCTCAGAAAGGCCCCTGTCGAGGAGAAAACCCTGGCCCAACCAGTCTTCAAACCCCCATCACCCCAACCAGCTAACCATGTGGAGAGATGCCCCGAATGCGGCAGCACTAGGCTGGTGTACAAGGAGGACTGTGTTACCTGTCTAGACTGCGGGTGGTCGGCCTGCGTGGTCTCGTGAGGGATCCAAGTGAGCGGAGGGTTGGTACATCTCTACACCGGTAACGGTAAGGGAAAGACAACGGCGGCCTTTGGCTTAGCGTTGAGGGTGGCTGGTAGGGGGGGTAGGGTCCTCATCATCCAGTTCTTGAAGGGACTACCAACTGGAGAGGTCATGGCCGTCAGGAAGATACCTGAGATAGAGGTCAAGAGGTTCGGTAGCAAGAGGTTCGTGGATCCCAAGAATCCCACCGAAGAGGATGTAACCTTGGCCAAGAGCGGACTTCGAGAGGCAGCGGCTGCAATGTCCTCCGGAGATTACAGATTGGTGGTCTTGGACGAGGTGAATGTGGCCGTGGCTTACAATCTAATAGATGAGGAGGAGGTGATCTCGGCGGTCAAGTCTAGGCACCCAAGCACCGAAGTCGTCTTGACTGGGCGCTACGCCCCTCCCTCCTTTTACGATCTAGCCGATTATGTCACCGAGTTCAGGGAGGTCAAGCATCCCTTCTCATCGGGGATCCCGGCGCGCGAGGGTATAGAATTTTAACAAACTTCTGTTCACCTTTTTAACAGAAAACCGCGACCCGACGGGATCAAGAAGGCCCCTCAACGGTGATCGCCCTCCACTTTAAATGGAAAGACTCCCCCATAACTGGGTGACCTAGCATGTTGGCCGAAAACCCGGTATCCCTATCAAAAGGGAGGAAGATGACACGCGAAGAACTCTCTCAAGCTCTGAGATATGCGATCATCGCAGAGCTCGATGCTATAAACCTCTACACCCAATTCGCCAACGCTACAGATGATGAGAAGGCCAGAAAGATCTTCCTCGATGTGGCAAAGGAGGAAAAGACCCACGTGGGTGAATTTCTCGAGCTCCTCCTCTCATTGGATCCTGAACAGGTGAAGGAGCTGGAAGAGGGAAGGAAAGAAGTTAAAGAGCTACTAGAAGGCCACTAATTCCCCTTATTTCTTGATTCGTTTAGTAAAATCCTGATTCAACTCCTCGGAGGGTGCTTCCGACTAACTGAAGGGCTGGCGATCGCGGACTACCACAGCATCCCGTCGATAGACGAAAATTTCCCGATATATTTTATGCTAGGGCTAAAACATAAAAATGAGTGTTACTGTCCTGCCATGTGCAAAATACATTTCGATAATGTCCATAGTTAAATTCACAAGAATCAACTAGGAAAGCTTTTAACTATTATTTCGAATCTCGAACGGGGCAAGGAATCATGGAAGGTCTCGGTTTGACAAATGAGGTCCTCGTAACATTTTCCTTAGGCGTTGCGATAGGTATTGGACTTGGGATAATAGGTTTCATCCTCGGTAAGATACTATCTCCGGCCAAGGAGTACCCTAGAAAGAGAGAGAGGTACGAATGCGCGAATCCACCACGGGGAAGAGCACGGGGTCTCTTCATGATGCAATACTATCCCTTCCTGATCCTTTTCCTGACCCTAGAGCCGATTATGATCTACTCATTCCTGTTTCTGATGGAGGCCCATAGGTATGTCCTCAATACCACCCTCCTTTTCGGTGCCATGGTGGCGATCCTCGCATCTCCCCTCGTGTTCGGGATATACTACGTTAGGAGGCTGGAACTATGGTCTGCGCGTTAGAGGGAAGCATGTGGGTTGGCAACTTGGAGAAGGCCGCTAGGAAGGCGGCTGCCTGGCTGGTGAACAAGACGCCGATCAGGAGCCTGAGGGACTGGGGAATTGCCTTCTCCCTCTGGCCCGTTCACTTCACCACCGCCTGCTGCGGTGCGGAATTCGGAGCCTCTGCTGCTCCAAAGTTCGACACGGAGAGATTCGGGTTCCTCCCATTCATAGCCTCTAGGCAGTGCAACGTCCTCTTCATAGAGGGAACCCTCAGCAAGAAGATGGCGGAGGCTGCTATATGGGTTTACGAGCAGATGCCCGACCCCAAGTTCGTCGTCGCCATGGGAGCCTGTGGCATCGACGGGGGGATATTCTGGAACAGCTACAACATAGTGAGGCCGAAGGACATCCTACCGGTCCATGTATACATCCCGGGATGCCCGCCCAGGCCTGAAGCGGTCGCTCAAGCGATAATCATGCTGCAGAGGAAGATAAGAAAGGGGGAGCTGGTGACCTATGAAGTTTGAGGAGCTGAAGAATCAGATAGAGGAGAGAATGAAAGATCTAGGCGCTGAAATCTCCGGAAAGGAGCCAAACGTGGTGGATGTGAAGGTCCCACGGGAGAAGATGGTGGAAGCGGCGAGGAGGCTCAAGGAGATGGGTTTCGACCATGTCAAGGCCGTTACCGCCATAGACTACCCGAATGAGAGGTTCGAGGTCGTGTACGTCTCCTCCTCGTACTCCAATCTGGATCTGGCTTACTTCATAGTCAACCTGAGGACGGACCTGCCCTACGACGATCCTAGGATGCCCACCCTGCTGGAGGTCTGGCCGAGCGTCCTCTACCAAGAGCATGAGGAGCACGACCTCATGGGCATAGTGTTCGAGGGCCACCCCAGGATGGGTGAGAGGCTCCTCCTGCCTGAGACCTACGAGGGCACACCGCCACTCAGGAAGGAGTTCAAGGTGAAGACGGAGGGGATAAACGCATGAGCCTAGAGGAGAGAGAGCTAGAAGTACTGATAGGCCCTCAACACCCAGCATCGGGCCACATGAGGCTTGTAGCTAAGATAGATGGCGATATAGTCGTGGAGCTCAGGCCCAACATAGGGTACGTGCACCGATCGGTCGAGAAGCTGGCGGAGGTCAAGAAGTACCTGCAGATAATACCCTTGGTGGAGAGGCCCTCCTTGGCGGACACCACGGCCAACAACCTGGCCTACGTCATGGCAGTGGAGAAGCTACTGGGAATAGAGCCCCCGCCTAGGGCCCAGTATCTGAGGACTCTTCTGGCGGAGATAAACAGGATACACAGTCACTTCTACGGGATGGGTATCCATGGAGTCATGATAGGCTCATCAACCGCCTACATGTGGTGCTTCGGTGACAGGGAGCCCCTTATCGAGCTGGCGCAGGAGCTGACTGGTGCTAGGCTGACCTACTCCTACATAGTGCCGGGAGGGGTGAGGAGGGACCTACCCCAGGGCTTCGAGGACAAGGTGGAGAAGGTGATGAGATACTTGGAGAACAGGATGCCCGACTATTTCGACCTGTACTTCAACAACCCGGTCACGAGGGCCAGGCTCGAGGGCGTGGGCGTCCTGACCAAGGAAGATGCGATAAAGCTGGGGGTTACTGGGCCAAACCTGAGGGCGAGCGGTGTTCCCTACGATGTCAGGAGGGCTGAGCCCTACGCCGCCTATCCCGAGCTGGACTTCGACGTCATAACGGAGGAGGCTGGTGACGCCTTCGCCAGAGTAATGGTCAGGGTCAGGGAAATCCAAGAGAGCATCAAGATAATCAGGCAGGTCCTAAAGAAGATACCTGACGGCCCAATCCTCAACGAGAAGTACATGAAGATGATCCCACCCAATCTGAGGAAGCAGGTGGAGGAGACCGGCCACATAAAGTTCCCCGGGGTCTTCGCTAACCTCAGAGTCCCGGCAGGAGAGGCTGTAGCTAGGGTGGAAGGAGGAAGGGGGGAGGTCGTCTTCCACATAGTGAGCGACGGCAAGATGAGCCCTTACAGGATGAGGATGGTCACCCCCTCCTTCAGGAACGTGATACTCTTCGAGCACCTCACGAGAGGAGCCAGAGTTGCTGACATCCCCGCGATTTACGGTAGTCTGGATTACTTCCCGCCGGAGGCTGATAGGTGATGCAGGACCTATTGAGTATAATAATGGAGCCTTACGTGTTCGTCCCCCTGATATTTCCGGGGATAACCGTAGCTTTCCTCCTCCTACTCGTGATCATCTGGCTTGAGAGGAAAATAGCTGCCAAGGTGCAGCTGAGGTACGGTCCACTGTACGTCCTCAAGCCCCTGGGCGGGGCAATACAGATGGTCGCCGACCTGCTCAGGTACCTGTTCCAAGAGCCGATAATCCCGAAGACGGTCGACAAGCTGGCCTTCATTATGACCCCCGCCCTGCTCTTCGGTACCGCTTACCTGCCGACCATAGCTATACCCGTCAGCCCCACCTTCTACGCCTTCAGGAGCGATCTCAGCCTTCTGATAGTGCTGGCCCTGTCGACTCTCGCCCCCATATTCACAGTGGTGATGGGATGGGCCAGCAACAACAAGTTCTCCCTCATAGGAGGTATAAGAGAGGGCTACATAGTCGTCTCCTACGAGATACCCATGTTCCTCTCGGCCCTGTCCATGGCGGTCCTCTACGGATCTTTAGACCTGGTGGAGATAGCTGAAGCTCAGAAGGGGATATGGGGGATCTTCCTGAATCCGGTAGCTGCCATAACGATGCTCGTCCTCATGTACATGTCCACAAGCAAGTTCCCGTTCGAGATACCCGAGGCCGAGAGCGAGATAGTTGCGGGGGCCTACACGGAGTACAGCGGCATACTCTACGGCCTGGTGATGGGCGCGTCCTACGTGAAGCTGTACGTGCTCAGCTTGGTGTTCACCATACTCTTCCTGGGAGGGTGGAACCCGATACCCGGGTTCATGGCCAACGACCCGCTCCTGCCCGGCGTCATCCTCTTCATCAAGGCCTTCATCATAATAGTGATAGGAGCCTTCCTCAGGGCGGTCTACCCGAGGTTCAGGATAGACCAGGCGATGGACCTAGGATGGAAGACTATGCTGCCCCTGTCGATAATCTCCATCT
>JACXSR010000176.1:0-8294 GCA_035319845.1 Thermoproteota archaeon | reverse complement strand
GGGGAGGGCGAGCGGGGTGATAACCCTCTTCGAGTGGGCCGGCAACCTCTTCCTGTTCGGGCTGGCGGGCGTCCTAGTGGCCATGGCCGCGGAGTCGGTGGGCGGATCTGGCATAAGGGCGCTGGCCGCTACACCTTATATTCAGATACCCTTCCTCGTGACGGCCGCCTTCCTCTTAGCCAGCGCTTTGGTGGTGTATGGGGTGGTTAAAGAGCCGGAGCCGGGAGAAGTCAGCGGGGAGGGGCTCTGGGAGTACGCGAGGAATGTAGTATCGAACAGGGATTTCCTTCGCTTCTACGCGGCTCAGGTCATGTGGTGGCTCAGTTTCGAATTCGTGGCCATATTCCTCTTCGGTATCTTGGCGTACATCCTCAGGGGAGCGGCCACCGAGGCGGATGTGAGGGCGGTAACCTCCTTGGGCCTCCTCCTGATGGCCCTCTTCAATGTGACCGTCTTGGTGGGGTCCCTTCCCGGGGGCCTGATGTACGACAGGGTGGGCAGGAGGATCAGCATCGTGTTGGGCAGCTTGGTGTTCGCCCTACCTCAGCTGTGGGCCTGGACGATAAGGACGAGAGCGGAGATAGTGCTGACGCTGGCCATCGCGGGAGTCGGCTGGGGCATCCTCATGGCCTCCTCCTTCCCCGTGATAGGTGATCTACTCACCAGCTACGAGAGGGAAGAGCTGACCGGTAGATACTACGGGTTCTTCGAGGCGACGAAGTCCCTTCCCATACTGCTCGCTGGTGTCGTTGGAGGCGCCATCGTCGACTTGGCCGGTGGCAACTACAGGGTACTCTTCCCCATCGGCGCGGCCTTGGTCCTAGCATCGATCCCCCTAATATGGGGCATGAGGAGGTTGGAGGGATGATCTGGCTGGTTCCCGCCATACTGGTTGCGTTCATCCTCTTCCTGCTCTACGTGAGCTATAGATTGGTTAAACCGCCCAGGTACGTTGGGGAGTGGACCCCCTCGGACTTGGGCTTGGAGTACGAGGATGTCTCCTTCACCACCGAGGACGGCGTGAGATTGGAAGGGTGGTGGATGGATAGGGGTAGCGACAGGACGATAGTGCTGCTCCACGGTTACACCGTCAGCAGGTGGGCATTCTACATCAGGGAGATGATTGAGTTCCTCGCCCAAGAGGACTATAACCTGCTAACCTTCGACTTCAGGTCCCACGGAAGGAGCGGGGGTAATTACACGACCTTCGGTAACAAGGAGCTTCTAGATCTGAAGGCGGCCCTTAGGTGGCTCCGGGAGAACGGGCCGAATGCCGGGAGGGTGGGACTCGTTGGCTACTCCATGGGGGGCATTGTGACCATAAGGGCCTTGGCCGACGACCTGGCCGACGCGGGAGTGGCGGACAGCCCCCCATTCTACGCGGACAGAAGCGCCGCCAGGGGCCTGAGGTATTTCGCTAAGTTGCCTTCCTCCCTCTATCCCCTAATCAGGTTCTTCGCGGAGGCTCTGATAGGTGTGGGGAACGTAGATGTCATGAGCTACGCTGAGAGGGTCAAGAAGCCCCTCCTGATAGTAGTGGGGAGGCGGGATCCACTAGTCAGGGTCGAGGAGGCCGAGGAGTTCTTCAAACTGAACAGGGAGGTCAATCCCAACGTGGAACTGTGGGTCGGAGAGGGGGCACACGTGAGAATAATTAGGGAGGAGCCGGACGAATACAGGAGAAGGGTGCTGGACTTCTTCGGGGCTCATCTAGGTGGGTCTACCTAGGGTCAACTATAAGTAGCACCGAGGGTAGACATAAGTGTGTCGGAAGTAGTATCCTTCAAGATAAGGAGGGACCTGAAGAGGAAGATGGAGAAGTTCAAAGATGAGGTGAACTGGTCGGAGGAGCTGAGGAGATTCGTCGAACTCAAGATAAAAGAGCTCGAGGCTAGAGAAAGCAAGGAGAGGTTGAGGGAGAGGTTGAGGAAGGCACCTTGGTCCCTCGAGAGGGGAACCTCCTCCGAGCTGGTGAGGGAGGACCGTGATAGTCATTGATGCCTCGGCCTCGACCGCCATAATCCTGAAAGAGGAAGGGTGGGAGGACCTGCTCGAAATCTCCGACCTCTTTCTGTCGATCGATCTACTCCTTAAGGAAACCGCGAATGCCATCTGGGCAGCATCTCTCTCGGGTAGGATCTCCAAGGAGAATGCCAGGGAGGCGTTCCTCCTGTTGAAGGAATTCCTAGAGCACAACGTGATCCTGAGACCTCAGGCCCGATACGTGGACAGGGCCTTCGAGCTCGCGCTCAAGCACCGGATAACGATATACGACTCCATGTACATAGCCCTGTCAATTGAGGAGGCCTCGCCCCTCCTGACCCTAGATTCTAGGCAGGCGAGGGCGGCGCGGGCGGAGGGGGTGAGGCTCGTGGAATGGCAAGGGTCCGAGGCGGAGTGAAAAAGGTGAGATAGATCAGACGCGCTTTATCTCGCCCCTCCTGACGAACTGCATGGTCATCAGGGAGGCAGCGAAGAAGGCTATCGCGAACGGGAGGAGCGAGTCGTATCCTAAAGCGTCGATGAATAGGCCAGCCAGCGGAGGGGCGAATATGTTCGCGGCCTGGGAGAAGAAGTAGTAGAGGCCTGTGTATCCGCCCAGCTTCTCGTCCACGGTCATATCCACGATCATTGGGAGGGAGTTAACATTCACCAAGGCCCACCCCAGTCCTCCCAAGAAGAAGAGCCCGGAGAAGAGGGGCAGGACGTTGGGTGCGTCGCTCACCCGAATGGCGAGGATCATCATGACCGTTATGAGGATCAGACCGAACGAGATGGTCCTCTTCCTGCCGAATCTGGCTCCTATGAAGCCAGCAGGTAAGGAGAAGAGTATGAAGCCGAGAGCCACGAATCCCAGTATCAGGGCCCCGGTGGACTCGCCTACCCCGAGCCTGAACTTGGCGTAGCTGGTGAAGAACGTCTCCAGCGAGTTGAAGGCTATGAACCAGAGGAGTATCGAGAGGAGCATGAAGAGGAGGCTTCTCTCTCCGCCGGAGAATACATCCCTCAGGTTCTCCATGAGCTCTCCAAAGCTCTCCTCCGTCGTTTTCTTGAAGAATTCCTTCAGATCGAGTTTTTCGCCACTTCTCATGTACTCCTCCGGCTCCGGTACGAGAAGAACCACTGCCAGGTTTGCTAAGAGCATGAGGGCGGCTCCCACGAGGAAGGGCAGTGAATAATGAATGTCGTAAAGCACCTTACCGGCGAAGTAGACGAGGAGAGACCCGATGCCTCCCATGAAGTTGATTATCCCGTTCGCCTGACTCCTGTACTGGGAGGGAGTGATGTCCGGCATGAAGGCTATCACTGGTGAACGAAAGAGGGCCATGAAGAAATTCATCGTGATTATTGTTCCCATTATCAGAGCCAAGTCGGCCCTCTCCCTGGCCAAGGGGATTAGCGCGAACATGAGCGCGGCTAGAGGAGCGCCTATCATTATGTAGGGCTTTCTCCTCCCCCATCTGGTTCTGGTCCTGTCGCTAAGAGCTCCGAGATATGGAAGGAGGAGTATCGCGAACACGTTGTCTATGACCATGACCATGCCGATGATGAACGAGGAAAGCGCGAAGTCCTTCAGGAAGATGGGGACGTAAGCGTTGTAAAGCGACCATATTATGCTTATCCCGAAGAAGCCCAATCCCAAGACGAATATGCGCCTGTAGCTGAAGTCTGAGCCCTGCGGGGTCATCTTCACCTCCGAGTTTCCCTCGACCCTTTCCTTAAAAGGCGCTCAACTGACCCCCAGTTTAAAAGCTCCATCCGCCTCCCTACCCCGATGAGCTGGGAAACGGACAAGGTGCTTGTGCTCGGCCACAGGGGCTACAGCGCCCTGTACCCCGAGAACACCCTTTTGGCATTCCAGGAGGCTGTCAAGTCGGGAGCAGACGGCGTAGAGCTTGATGTGAGACTCACGCACGACGGGGAGGCTGTGGTTATTCACGACGAGTCCGTGGACAGGACCTCGAACATGTCGGGGCTCGTGAGCGAGATGACCATCGCCGAGATCAGGAAGGCCGATCTGGGAATGGGTCAGTCGATCCCCACCCTGAGGGAAGTCCTCTTCGAGGTGAAAGGACTGTTGAATGTGGAGATAAAGGAGGAAGGGGCTGCTGAGAGATGCGTCCAGGTTGTCAAGGAGACGGGTTCCTCGGACAGGGTCCTCTACTCGTCCTTCAATGTCGATGCCCTGAGGAGGGTGAGGTCCCTAGATAGGGAGGCGAGGCTAGGCCTGCTAATAGACAGTGAGGAGAAACTCGCCGAAATACCATCTCTCGCGAGTGAGTTGGGACTCTTCTCCGTGAACGCCCCCGTGGAGGGGGTGGAACTCTTGGGAGTGGAGGGATTCGCCGCCGCTTCCGAGATGCTCAGGAGTTTAGGGCTCAGGTTGATGCTGTGGGCCGTCGACGATGAACGCCTACACCAGCTGCTACCTGAGCTGGCCGGCACATTCGACGCGGTCATCACGGACGATCCTCCTCGAGCCCTAAGGTTGCTGAGGAGCATGGGCCTGAGGTAGATCCCATGAGGGTCGCGATCGTTGGCGCCGGGATTGTGGGAGCCAGCATAGCTAGGGAGCTGAGCCGCTACGAGTTGGAGGTTCACCTGGTGGAGAAGGAAGCTGACGTTGGTTGGGGAGTGAGCAAGGCCAATACGGGCCTCATTCACGCTGGATACGACGATGACCCGGACAGGTTTCCAAGAAGGGCCAGGCTGTGTGTTGAAGGGAACAGGATCTGGCATCAATGGGTTGAGGAGTTGGACATCCCTCACGTGTGGAGCGGCGCCCTAGTGATAGCCAAGGAGGAATCCGAGGTGAGGATCCTGGAGGAACTCCTGGCGAGGGGGATGAGGAACGGGGTCCCCGAGCTGAGGATGTTGGAGAGGGATGAGGCGCTCTCGATGGAGCCCAACCTGAGGAGGGTGGAGGCAGCCCTCTACGCCCCAACAGTCGGGCAGATATCCTCACCCCAAGCGGTGATCGCGCTCGTGGAGAATGCGGTGGACAACGGTGTGAGGGTGCACTTGGAGACGGAGGTCACGGGCGTGGAGGTAAGTGGGGAGAGGGTCAGGGGCCTGAGGACCAGCGAGGGGTTTTTAGAGGCTGATGTCGTAATAAATGCCGCTGGCCTAAACGCTGACGATGTCTCAAGGATGGCTGGGATAGATCACTTCGAGATAAGGCCGAGGAAGGGCGAATATCTCATATTTGATGAGGATGCTGGCCCCAAACCTTCCAGAGTGCTGTTCCCCACCCCCAGCGGGAGGAGCAAGGGTGTCGTGGTCACCACAGAGGTTCAAGGCCACCTCATGGTCGGGCCGAACGCCCGGGATCTCCCAAAGGAGGAGAAAGATGACAGGAGCACCACTTCTAGTGGATTGAGGGAGGTGTACGAGAGGGCCTCGGAGATCTGGCCCCTTCCACCGTTGAGTATGGTGATAAGGACCTTCTCCGGACTCAGGCCGGAGCCGACAGGAGGGGACTTCATCATCAGGGCCGAAGAGGTCTGGGGATTCGTGAATGTGGCAGGTATGAGATCTCCGGGCCTGACGGCGGCCCCGGCGGTGGCTAGAGAGGTGGTCAAGATATTGGAGGGAATGGGAGTAAGTTTGAGGGAGAAGAAGGTGTGGAAGGGAAGGAGAAGGGGCATTCACGGTAGCGAGGTCTCTGAAGGAAGGGTGGTATGCAAATGCAATCTTGTCAGAGAGCCAGAGATCAGGGAGGCCATCAGGAGGATGAAGCGCGTGGGAGTGAAGACCCCTAGCGTGGATTCGGTTAAGTTCAGGACCTCCGCGACCTCGGGCACGTGCCAGGGGTCCTTCTGCAGGATCGAGATAGCCAGAATTCTGGCCGAGGAGTTCAGCACCCCTCTATGGGATGTCACCCTGAAGGGCAGGGGGAGCGAGATTGGGGTCGGAGATGTCAAGGTCCTCCTCAGATGACGCGTACGATGTCGTTGTGGTGGGCGGTGGCCCGGCGGGCCTGGCCGCGGCATCAGAATCCGCCAGGCTGGGGCTGAAGACCATCCTGCTGGACGAGAATTCTAGATTGGGTGGCATACTCCCTCAGTGCATTCATCCCGGATTCGGACTCCACTGTCTGGGTGAGGACCTGACTGGGCCCGAGTTCGCCCACCGCCTGATCGAGGAGTTGAGGGAAAGCGACGCAGAGGTGAGGGTCGGGGCTCATGTCACCTCCATCGAGATGAGATCCGACCTCGTCAAGGAGGTGGTTTTCGCTTCGCCCCGCGGCGTGGAGACCGTTCGAGCGAGGACCGTGATATACGCCGCGGGGGCTAGGGAGAGGCATAGGTTCGAGGCCGGGATAGCTGGTGACAGGGTGGCTGGGATCTACACCGCTGGAGAGGCCCAAGCCCTCATGGACCTGTACGGGGTGATGCCCGGGAGTAGGGTCGTCATCGTTGGTTCCGGGGATGTGGGCCTTATAATGGCGAGGAGGTTCGCCCTAGAGGGTGCGGAGGTTGTTGCCGTCGTTGAGATGCTCCCATACCCCGGAGGCCTAGCGAGGAACCTGATGATTCTCAGGGACTTCGATATACCCCTCTACCTGAGTCACAGGGTGGCAGAGGTGAGAGGAAGGGGCAGGGTCCAGCGTGTTAGGGTGGTGAGAGTTGATGAAAGGCTTAGAGAGACCGGGGAGAGCTTCTGGATCGAGTGCGACACCCTTCTAATATCCGCGGGCCTCATACCGAGGGTCAAGGTCCTCAGGAGAGCGGGGGCGATCATGGATCCGGCGACGGGGGGGCCAGTAGTCAACGACAGGCTCGAGACCACCTTGCCGGGAGTGTTCGCTGCGGGTAACTCCCTACTGATAAACGATTTGGTCGATTATGCAGTGGAGCAGGGTAGAACGGCCGCTAGAGGTGCTGAAGAGTTCGTTAGAGGGGGTGGAATCCGAACCAGAAGGTGGATCAGGGTTAGAAAGGGGAGAAACGTCAGGTTAGCCGTTCCTCACATGTTAGGAGGCGACAGGGACGTTTGGCTCTACGCTAGGGTGTCCAAGCCCGTGGAGGATGCGCTGGTAGAGTTACCGGAGATAGGTCTGAGGAGGAGGGTGCCTGTGCTCAAGCCCTCGGAGACGCTCAGGCTCAAGATCAGCGCGGTGAGGGGAAATGAATTGACGCTGGTGGTTAGATGAGGAGGGTGTACAGGCTCACCTGCGTGATCTGCCCGCTCAGCTGCTCGGTGGAGGTGGAGATCGAGGGGGACAGGGTGAAGGATGTGAGGGGATTCAGCTGCCCTCGAGGCAGGGAATGGGCCGTGGAGGAGGTTCTCTCACCTAAAAGAGTTGTCATGACCGTCATAAGGGTGAGAGGAGGGAAGGACCCTGTTATAAGCGTGAAGACAGATACCCCCATTCCGAAGGATAGGATGAAGGAGTTGATGAGCTACCTAGCCACTTTGGAGGTGGAGGCTCCCGTATCCATCGGTCAGGTCTTGGTGGATCGCCCACTAGGATTGGAAACTAGGGTTGTGGCGACTAGGAGCGTTGAAAGGTTGGGAGCTTTCTGAGCCCTCTCTGGACCCGGCGCCTTAGCAGCTCGTTACATCACACCGCCGACCACAGTGCTGCAAGTCACTCCAGCATGTACTTGATGCCTCGGAACAGCCTGGGCAGCGCGAGGACCATCATGGCATCCACTCCCCCCAAGAGAAGGGATGCTGCAATCAGCCCCTCCGCACCGACGGACATCCCCCAGAAGACCTGGGCCAGCACCACAACCAGCAGTGGAATTATTAGGATGCCAGCTCCCTGTTGAGCCTCCTTCACGCTCTTCACCTTGGAAGACAGGGCACAGGTTATCGCTACGGCCAAGAAGGAGTAGAGAGGGGATATCAGGAACACTATGATGAACCACTCCGGTCCCGGCGGGAACCATGGACCGGTGAAGATGTCGTAGGTCAGTATGTTCACCGTTGGCACCATAAGTATGAAGGTCAGCCAAGAGGAGACGATCCCTGGAACTAGCGCGGCCAACACCTTCCCGAGCAGGAGTTCCCTCTCGTCGAGTGGAGCTGCCAGGAGCAGTTCTAGAGTTCCCCTCTCCCTCTCCCCGGCGAATCCATCAGCAGCGAGTATGGTGGAGATGGCGAGGGGGATCACTAGGAAGATGAGTGGCACGACGGCCTGGAAGGCGAAGTACAGGGACTTAGCCAGCTCGCCCTCTATCTTCAATGGGAGCGGGATGTTAACCGGTATGAACACCTCGCCCGTCACCTTTGCTGCGTATATCAGGATGGCCGGCAGTATCAGTCCGAAGTAGACGATCAGGAAG
>JACXSR010000059.1:0-35422 GCA_035319845.1 Thermoproteota archaeon | reverse complement strand
ATCCAGATTCAACGTAAAAATGAACGGATCTTGGATAATACCTGCCGGTGGACACGGGAAACCCATTGCAAAGGGTCGCGTGCTTTTAGTCGGGGATGCTGCTGGTCTTGCGGATCCTCTCACCGGAGAAGGTCTCTATTACGCGTTTAGAAGCTCATTAGAGGCAAGTAGATCCCTAGAAAGTGAGTTTCCCGCTGAGAGTTATATAGAGAGAATGAAACCGATTTTAGAGGAGTTGAAAGCTAAGAGGAGGGCCGCTCGTCTGATAATGCCTAGGATGAAGTTCTTCTTCGAGCTGTTCGTATCATATCCGGAGATAGCTAGGAGATATATGCTATCATCCATCGGCAAGGTCGAGTTCAGGGATTTCTGGAGATGGGCAATCTCAAGGGTGCCGAGAGCTCTCATAAAGAGCAAACTGGGGATATAACTACCCAAGAAACTTCTCCAAGGACGTCCATCTTCTTAAAAACCTCAGGAGATGGGAACGCCGGAGAATCCTAGCTAGATCGAATCTCACTCTGTTATCGAGAAATTTGAGGGCATCATCCAGCTCGTCGAATCTCAGCGGTTCGGTAGAGAGCGCCATCCTCATCCCTTCTCTCACCTGCCAGACCCCTACTGGAGCGTAGTACTCCGGCCCTACCTCCCTGATGGCTAGAACCGATGCCTGTCTCCCCATCGACCTCAGCTTCTCTAAAACGGCGATTCTCATGGCATAGTGGCCTCCATCCATGTACTCCAGTCCCATGCGAGCGTGCTCCCTGTTGATTAGTACGTGAGCCTCTCGTGAGGACTGGGTCCACAGACCCTTGGGAAGCCAAACTTCCACGATCTCGAGCATGTAAGGGCCTGGAACGATTACTACAAAGTACCTATTGCCCTCATAACTGCTCTGGTACAGTGAGACATTCCCGGCGTAGAGGGGCATCTGCTCTACGATCCTCCTTAACCAGTTCCCGACCATGGAATCCACAGCGGTTACCGCCCATCTTGTAGGGACAAGCTTCCTTCTCCCCCTGATGCCTAGGGATCCTAGGGAAA
Organism: Thermoproteota archaeon; assembly: GCA_035319845.1. GTDB lineage: Archaea > Korarchaeota > Korarchaeia > Korarchaeales > Korarchaeaceae > Korarchaeum. Next base: position 34,378 of record JACXSR010000059.1, on the reverse strand, counting down.
GGACCTTAGAAATGGCGTAAACGTCGATTCCCTTCTCGTAAAGCTCTATAACACCCTCAACGGCACTTAGATCCTTATCATAAACGCTCTTCTCTATTGAAACCGGTACTTTAGGTTCTTCAGCGAGTTTTACCCTCTCTACTGGGGCTGTAGGACCTAACGGGGCTAATAAACCATCGAAAGAGATCCTAGGGATGGGGGGTCTTCTGAGCTTGGCCTCCATCTCGACAGGCGCCTCGCTCAAAAGGGCCCATCTGATCTCCTCGATTTGGGGCTCATCCACTCTCCTCACATCCAACCTGAAGTGAGTATAGATCTGCGAGGAGAACCTCGATATCATGTAGTCGAGAGGCTTCTTTATCCAGAGATTGGGGCGTTCAGGAAGATCCAGTTCCTCGAGAGATACCATTGGACCAACAGAGACCTTGGGATACCCTTTCTCACCCACAAGTGCCGAAGGAGGGGAGGGCCCCTCCACCAGATGAGATCTAGGAATATTCAATTGAGACCTGGCTCTCTCCAAGATGGGGCACTTGGACAGACCGCACAGCAGCTTGGCCCCCTTGCACCTGACGCAGAGAGACGGGTCTACCTTGGATGGCACAGGATAAGAGTTACAGGAAGGAAATTAATCGTTGATTCCCCCACCTGATTTGACCCTATAGACCTTCCCTCTTCCATTCACCCTTTCCACAAGACCCTTCTCCTCCAGCGCCTTCAACCTTTCCGAGATTACCCTCCTAGAGGCGGATCCTCTGAGCTTTCTGACTTCTTCCGTGAGCTGAGATATGTTAAGGGGGCCCTTCGCGGCAAGGGCCCTGATAATATTCCTATCTATATCACTAGTCACTAGCTGAGCCATCCTCTCCACCCTAGCGACACTTCCGAGTATCGAGGCGTACGCCCTGAGGAGTGACTTGTACATCTCTAAGCTCCTCAGGTCGTCCTCTGCAGACCGCATCCTGCTCTCTAGCCTATCAAGCCTCTCTATTATCTTGAACAGCAGCTCCTTGATCTCATCGAGTTCCCCCATTCCACAACTCCTCCTAAGTCGGGAACCACTATCTCCAAGAGCTCCTTACACGCCTCTTCGTTGAGACCTAGGGACCTCAGTTCCCTTAGCGCCGATCTTCTAGCCAAGGATCTCTTCACCTTATAGGTCACTAGGAGGCGAAGGGCTCCCAGGGCCAGCGGTAGCAAGGATCCTATCAACAACATAACCTCTATCGCGGCCCTGAGGCGCCTCAATCCTCTTCCCCTTTCATGACAGACTTGAGCACGGACATGGGATTAATGAAGTGCTCCTTAGTGAGCTTGAGGGCAAGATCTTCGGGTATTCCTTGGTTCACGAGCTCCTTATAGAAGGAAGCTATGGCCCTTGCCCTCTCCTTGGCCCTATCAGGATTGTATGTGAGATCCATTATCTCCTTAAGGGGCTCAATCAAGCCCTTTATCAGACCGGGGACCTCGCTTCTGAGGACTGAAAATATCTCCCTGAGTTCCTCTACATCCTCATCGATCACAATCTCTTTTCTCCTCTTGACAACCTCCTTCTCCTCATCCATCTTTCCTCACCAATTCTAACCCCTGATCATGACCTATAATGTGATTGCAAACCTCTGATCATTATGTGACCACTTAGCGACGGCTAAGGGTTATTTCAAATTATGTAATTTTATACCTGTGAAGTGCAGGTGACCCCGATGCTTGAGGCCCAAAAGTTGGAGGAGCAGCCAGAACTGGCAGTGGAAGCTAGGGACTTAACTAAGAGATTCGGGAAATTTGTAGCTGTCGATCACATAAACTTGGAGATAAGACGCGGGGAGAACTTCGGCCTCTTGGGGCCGAATGGAGCGGGGAAGACCACGACCATTAGAATGATCACCGGAGTGATAAAACCGTCTGAGGGATATGTGAAGGTCTTCGGAATAGATGTGGCCAAGGAGAGGAAGAAGGTTCTCAAGTACATAGGTTACATGCCTCAGAAGTTCAGCTTGTATGAGGATCTCACGGTGGAGGAGAACATAAGGCTCTACGGCCGACTTCAGGGGCTGACCGGTTCTCTGCTCAAGAAAAGGGTTAGGGAACTACTGGAGAGATTCTATCTGTGGGAATTCAAGAATAGACTGGCTGGTAAGCTGAGTGGCGGGATGAAGCAGAGACTCGCGCTCGCGACCGCCTTGGTACACGATCCCGCTCTCCTCATACTCGACGAACCCACCGCGGGAGTAGATCCACCCCTCAGAAGGAAGTTCTGGGAGCACTTTAGGGAGCTGAACAGGGAGGGCAAGACAATACTGGTGACCACCCACTATATGGACGAGGCCGAGAACTGCGACAGGCTGGCGCTGATGAACAGGGGTAAGATAATCGCGGAGGGCACGCCGAGGGAAATAAAGAGGAAGGCGCTAGGAGGAGATCTGGTAGAGATAGTCTTCGAGGGAAACTTGGATCCGGCCTCCCTTCCCGGAGTTAAGTCAATTATGGAGGACTCAAGCGAGAGATACCTGTTGGTGGTGGAGGACGCGGGGAGGGACCTTCCAAGAATTGTGAAGAAGGCCGAAGAGCTCGGAGCAAAGATCCTAGTAGCCTCACCGGTGCATGTGAGCTTGGAAGAGGCATTCATCAGGTTCATGGGTGAATCAGAATGATCGAGCTGGAGGAGGGAATAAGGAAGGGTCTCAGGATAATACCGATAGTCGACAAAGAGATAAGGCAGCTCGTCAGGGATCCTAAGACAATCCTTATGGTTCTCCTCATGCCCATAACCGTGACTATTCTCTTCGGGTACGGATACGGCGGGAAAGGTGCTGGGAAATATCCGATTACGGTTGTGGACTTGGATGGAGGAGATGGGGCCTTCAAATTCATTCAAGAACTCAGGAATTCCAAGATGTTCGAGATAAAGGCCATATACAAGTCTAAAGGGCAAGGTTTCTCCTCAGTATATTCAGGGAAAGTATACGCAAGCCTGATAATCCCAGAGACCTTCACCGAGGATCTGATGAGGGGCAGGCCAACTAGAGTGGAGCTCTACTATGATGCCAGCAACCCAACAGTGGCTCAAATGATAATGCAGGCAGTAGGAGTGGTCACCCAACAGTTTCAGGAGTGGGCCGCGGCCCAATTTGGCACCTTCGCCATTACCCCGATGTTTTACACGGTGTATGGACCTAAGATAAAGAAGATAGAGAGCTTTATCCCGACTCTCATGGCGATGATACTCCAGATGGTTCCCACAAGCCTGATATCCGTCTCGATATGCAGAGAGAGGGAGAAGGGGACGTTTGAGCAGTTCATCATGACACCGGTGAGCGTCTTTGACATAATATTCGGTAAATTGACAGCTTACTTCTTCGCAACGATATCAGATGCAATACTGAGCCTCTTCACGGCGATACTACTCTTCGATGTGAAGCTTAAGGGCACCTTCCTGGATATGACTATCGTGTCCACTATATTCCTCCTGAACTCGCTGAGCTTGGGCCTGCTCATATCCGTCTTCTCTAGGAATCAACTTCAGGCGTATCAGGCAAGCATCTTCTCATTCATAATATTCATGCTCTTCAGTGGAGTGTTAGTCCCAGTGGATGTACTCAGCTCGGAGGCTAAGCTGATTGCGTCTTTCGTCCCCATGTACTACTTCGTGACAGCCTTTAGGAACGTCTCTCTCAAAGGATGGAGCTATCTAATGGTCTTGGATCAACTAACGGTGATTAGTATGTTCACATTCGCTTTTCTCGCGCTCTCCCTAAGATTCCTGAGAATGGAGGTGACGTGATGAGGATCGCACCGATCATACCGATGATCATAATATTGCTACCTATCGTCCCGCTGGGGGTTAACGGTTTCCCATCTTCCTACTTGAGAGTCGAGGACTCGTACTGGAGTGGCTTCTTGGTTTTAGGAGCGACAAACACTTTCACCGTAGAGGTGAAAAGCCTATACTCTGGATCCATAAGTGGAATTTCTGCAACCCTGACTGTTCATGATGTAGCGGGATCTGATTACTCTGGAACCTTCTCTTACCCCGGCTCTCTCTTCGAGGGACAGGTACTGGTCATGGACTTCGGGATATTCGTCCCGGCTAACGCCGATGCGTCTCACTATAGGGCCACTCTGGAGGTGAGCTTTACAGCGGACGGCACCCCTGAGACGGAGACGTTCGACCTCTATGTGACGATCCACGGAACCCCTCAGGTGAGATGTTCTCTATCCGCCACCGCCAAGCCCGGCAGACCAGCTACTGCTGTACTCGCCCTCTCCAACTACGGGGATGGAGTCGCTAGGAGAGTCAGGGCCGTGATAAATCCTGCATCACCTAATGTCCAAGTTTCCTCCCCTGTAGAGGCCGGGATCATCGATCCAGGTGAAAGCAAAAGCTTCCCCGTCACCATATACATTGGCGATGCCGCTGATGAGGCAGTTACTCTGACGGTGACGGTCACATGGGAATCTCAAGTGGGGACGGGAGGTCAATACACATGCACTCAGAATGTGGTGATTTCGGAGATGCCTCCTCGCGGTCTGTTCGTGACCACAAACACTACGACCTTAGAGCCGGGTAAGGTGAATAAGGTATACCTTTTCATCGAGAATAGAGGGGAAAACGCCTTTAGAGCGACGTTAACACTTCAACCACCACCAAATACTGCCATTCGCGGGTCTAACAAGGTAGACCTCGGTAATGTATCCTCAGGAGAGGTGGTATGCGTCCCCGTAGATCTGTTCGTGGATCCTGCCGTCAGGGGGCCTCTACAATTACCAACAACTGTAGACTGGTTTGACTCCGGATCTGAGCGCCACACGAACACCGCAACCTTGGGCTTCTACGTGGAAACGATGCCGGGACCCTACCTCGTAGCCTACACGGACAGAAAGGTGCTGACGCCCGGGAGCCAAGACATGGTCGACATAGTTCTGAGGAACGAGGGGGAGGAGACCGCTAGATCCGTCAGGGTGAACTTCGTTCCCTCCAAGGATTTGGCGCTCTTATCCCCCAGTGGAGTCGAGGTAGGAGATTTAGAGCCGGGACAGGGAGCTAGGATGACCATACTAATATCTGCGCCGAATGTGAGCTACGGGAGTTTGGCGATGACTCTCCAAATCTCCTACTTCGACGAGCATGACAGATCTAGGGAGCAAGTGATACCCCTCTCCTTCATAACCGAGAGCCCTGATACCCCTCTGATCTCTGTATCGCCACTTGATACCGAGCTGGTAGTAGACGACGTCAACAGCATTCGATTGAAGGTGATGAACGAAGGAGGGACGGCCCATAACTTGGTAATAAAGCTAGCTCTCCCCTCCCCGGAGTTAGGCGCTGTAGTGGGTGAGGATTACGCTTACATAGGACAACTCGATCCCGGGGAATCGGTTATCAGAGACTTCTCCGTTTATCTATCACCTCAAGCCTACGGGGCAGTCCAATTCCTGGTTCATGCGAGCTACGAGGATGAGGCTGGAGTCTCTCATAACGATCTACTGTCATTCGGCGTGAGGGCTATAGGAAAGCCCCAGATAGAGGTTGCCCATGTGTCTACGGTTCCATCCTCCGTTTATCCCGGAGACACCAATGTCAAGTTGATCGTGGTCTTAACCAATGTGGGTAACTACGTCGCTAAGGACCTGAGAGTAGTCCTCAAACCGATCCCTGGGGTGATGAGACCCTCCTCTCCAGGAACCGACACATTCCTCATACCGGCACTGCCGCCGAATCAGGCGGTAGATGTCACGTTTCTCGTTGATATTGACGAAAATGCCCAGCCCGGGAGGTACGAAGCCATTCTAGTGTCTAAACTCGGTAATACCACGATACCCGTTCAGGTAGATGAGAAGGCTAGATTCAAGCTACTCAAGTTCTCCATACCGGGCCAACCTAGGCCAGGGGATAGAGGGGTTAAGCTGACTGTCGTGATAAAGAACGACGCCAGAGTGACTGCTAAGGATGTGGTTCTGGAGGTTATAACACCTTACTTAGTGGGTACAACTTCCTTGGCCTTGGGAGAGATACCCCCGAACTCAAACGCATCAGCCATAATGGAGGTAGATATAGACGAGAATGCTCCAGAGAGAGTGCCAGTCGATATAAAGGTCTCTTGGAAGCAGGAAGGCCGCTCTCTCTACCAGACCATCCATACAGAGGTGAAATTGGAGACCACCAGCGGGAAGTGGTGGGGAGGGAGTTATTTGAGTCTCATAGCCCTATCGGTTGTAGCTGTTGGAGTCCTAGCATCGCTTCCACTGGTAAAGAGGTTCATCTCGGGAGGTTCTTAGCCCTCCCAAATTCCACGAGGGCCTTCATGGCCCTCACCGCCCTTTCCGACTCCGGATATGCGGGTATTCCCTCCCTCTCGAACAGCTCCCTGAACTCTCTCGCGTACTGGGAGGAACCCACATCCATTGCCACCACCGGCTTGTCATAACCCCTAGCGAGATTGGCCAGCTTGCTGGGAAGCTCAGCTGTCACACCAGGAACATGATGGAGAGCGAGGACGATGATGCCGTCTACATTTTCGTCCTCCAGCAGGATTCTCATCGACTCGACGAAGGATTCATCGGTCGCGCTTCCTGTGAGATCAACGGGGTTACCCGTAGCGGCTATAGGAGGTATGATCCTCCTATCCTTGAGTTCTTGGAACCTCTTTTGGCTCTCTTCAGTAAAGTTAGACAATTTAAGGCCGAGAGCCTCCGTCTCATCAGCAGCCATCACCCCAACCCCACCGCCATCGGTGAGTATGGCTATCCTGTCACCTCTAGCCGGGGGCTGCATTACGAGGGCCTTCGCTGCGTCGAATAACTCCTCCATGTCCCTGACTCTTATCACTCCCGCCTGCTTGAAAGCTGCATCATAGACAGAATCGCTTCCGGCCATCGCTGCGGTGTGAGAGCTGGCAGCTCTAGCCCCAGCGCTCGTCCTTCCCGCTTTGAAGACAACGATAGGCTTCTCTTTGGTTATCTCCTTGGCTAGTTCGAGGAACTCCCTTCCTCTATCGATGGACTCGGCGTATATGAGGATGACCTTGGTCTCCTCATCATCCTTCAGGTACTCCAACACATCCACTTCGTCCACATCGAGCTTGTTCCCATAACTCACGAACTTAGCCAGCCCTATACCCTCTCCATGCATGTAGTCAAGACATGCAACTCCAAAGGCACCTGACTGAGTGCTGAGGGATATGTTCCCCGGCTTCGGCCTAGGGGATGAGGTGTATTTTCTCCCCAAAAATTCCTTCTCGACTGGAAGGAACATAGTGTCTACGCCTGTGGACGGCACTACCACCCCCACACAATTCGGGCCTATGACCCTCATCCCGTATCTCTCTCTGATACTCTCAAGCATCCTTTGAAGTTCTACACCCTCTCCTCCTACCTCAGCGAATCCTCCACTGATTACTATGACGTTTTTTATGCCCTTTTTCCCGCATTCTTCCATAGCTGGGGGCGTGTACTTAGCAGGAGTTACTAAAACAGCCAAATCGGGGGTCTCAGGTATATCCAGCACTGATTTATACGTGGGAACTCCCAATATCATCTCGTCTGATTTTGGATTAACCGCGTAAAGTTTCCCCCTATAAACACCCCTCTGAGAGTTCTCCACCATGATCCTCAGCAGCTCGTATCCGATCTTACCTGGAGTCCTCGATGCTCCCACGATAACCATCGATTTAGGATTGAAGAAGCCCTCTATCGAAGACACCTTACTTCACCGCGCCCCCCTCCGGTGTCATAATAAAGAGATTTCACGATATGCTCCGCCTGATCATGGGACAGAGTTTACGTGAAAATAGAGAAAAAGAAAATAGGCCCGGGCGGAAAAGCGGCTAGAGCTTATGTCTTCCAAACAGCCCTAACAGCCAGCTCGATGTCGTCGCCGGTTACGGTCTTCCTATTGGCGTGTTTGGCGAGGCTGACGGCGTGCTTGCTCACTTCCATGGCAAACTTCTCCATGTAATGCTCCAGCCTCTCAACAGCAGCGTCACTAACCCTCTCAGCACCGGCCTCCCGGATTATCCTCCCGATGGGAGCTAAAGGTAGATACCTCGTCTTGGGCATAAGATAAGGAATCTCAGGTTAAATAAAAAATTTCCCCTTCAAGGCTGCGAGTGGGCTCTACTCGGGAGAATAACTTATAACTCTGACATCATCATCTTTACATTGAAATCCATTTAATTTAACATCCGGGATCTTAGGGAGTAGGGAAATTACAAGTTCACCCAGAATAAAAGGAGAGGTGTTATCAATTATGGCGAGGAGAGTAAGAATTAGCAAATTGGTATCACTACTATTGAGGCACAGACCGGACTTAGGTGGGCTGTCGCCAGATGAGAGGGGATTTGTCCCCCTCGATGATCTGTTGGACTCCGTAGTTAAAATTATGAGGGAAAAATGCTCTAAGGAGGAGGTTTTAGACGTCATAATGAGTGACGAGGAGAGGTTCGAGGTAGTAGGAAAGATGGTGCGGGCCAGATACGGCCACAGCTTTCGAGTTATCTATGAAAAACCCCTCTCACCAGAGGAGGTTCCTGAATCACTGTATCATGGAACTATCCTCAAGTCGGTTAAGTTTATACTCAGGGAGGGACTCAAGCCCATGGGCAGGGGATATGTTCACCTCTCTCTCACGAAAGAAAGGGCGTTAAAAGTAGCTAGGAGGAGGAAAGGGCCGTATGCAATTCTCAGGATCAGGGCAAAGGAACTAGCCAAGGTTCTGCCTGTGTACAGACCATCTTATCTCACCTTCTTGGTCGAGAGAGTTCCTCCTGAATATATAGAAGTGGAAGAGATAATCAGGGGATAGCTTGGACCCGGTCATAATCGTACATGGTGGGGCGTGGGATATACCACCCGATCTCTTGGAACCTAGCATCTTAGGCGTAGAACGAGCTGCTCAGGAAGGGCTCAAATTAATGCAGAAGGGGGGTTCGGCCTTGGATGCTGTCGAACGGACGGTTGCGATAATGGAGGATGACCCTACTTTCGATGCTGGCGTGGGATCCGTTCTGAACATTGAAGGGTACGTGGAACTCGATGCAATAATAGTAGATGGGGCATCCCTGAAGTTTGGCTCTGTGGCAGCTGTCAGGCGCGTCAAGAACCCGATCTCCCTAGCTAGGGCCATAATGGAGAGGACGGAAGAGATGATGTTCGTCTCCGAAGGTGCTGAGAGAATCGCGTTGGAATTGGGATTCGAACTAATCGATCCTGAGGAGCTTATCGTGGAGAGAGAACGCAGGGCTTGGGAGAGGAGGATGTCTAGGATCAGGGGGACGGTCGGAGCCGTCGCATTAGATTCGAGTGGGAGGATAGCGGCTGCCACCTCCACAGGAGGTGTGCCCCTCAAGAGACCCGGCAGGGTAGGAGATACACCACTCATAGGGTGCGGGGCGTACGCCAATGAGCTTGGTGGGGCGAGCTCTACAGGGCAAGGCGAACCCATAATGAGGGTGATGTTGTCCAAGCTCTCTGTGGACTTCTTAGTCCGGGGTTCGCATCCGACGGAAGCAGCCCGAAGATCTCTCTCCTTCATGGCTGACAGGACAGGCGGATGGGGAGGCATCATAGTCTTAGATCGGGAGGGCAGAGTAGGATACGCCCACACCTCAAAGAGAATGGCGGTGGCCTACTCGGTGGATGGTGAGGTGGTGGCGAAAATCAGCTCCCTTGAGTGAGATCTGGGTAAGGATCCCGCACCTCCTCGGAGCTCGGGAATTCCTTCACCTCCCCATTTACGATAAGCTCCCTTCGATCTTTTTTGAGCTCGCCTATTAGCCTCACGACGAACCCATGAGACTCCATGAGATCCTTGAGGAAACCTAGGGGCAGGCTACTCGGGATGGCGGCCAGTACCACCCCAGAGCTGGAAGCGGCCAAGGGGTCGAATTCCCTCTCTCGACTTAACTTCAATAGCTCCGGCGGAAATGGAATTAGGTCCTTATTTACAGTAAAACCGAGCTCAGCAGCGTCTGCAAAGTCATTCAGCAGTCTTACGAGTCCCCCTTCCGCTCCATCCTTCATACCATTGACTCTAGAGAAGAGAACGAGATCTCTGGCAGAATCCACTGCTGTCAGCATCCATCTAGCTCGTCTCCATTTCTCCACAGATCTCCTACCAAATCTCTCCTCTAAAAGCGTTGGATTGAAGTGAGCAATGCCATATAACAACTCTGCGCCGGGTATACCGACCAAGAGGAGCCTGTCTCCCACCCTAGCTAGCTTGGGTGTTACCGGTTCCCTGACCTCACCAATTACGGTCGTCACAACCACAGGCTCCTTCACAGACTCGTATCTTCCCGTATGACCAGTTATCACCGTTACACCGTATCTGTAGGCCTCCCAATCTATCCCCTTAGCTATCCTCAAAGCTAGCTCATCGCTAGCATCAGCCGGAAGTAGTATGGTACTGGTCATGAGTTTGGGCTCGGCCCCCAAGACGGCAACATCAGAGGCGGAGAAGTGGAAAGCGAAATAGCCTAAGTCCTCTTCTGGAACTCCCAAAGCCGGGTCGGTAGCGTATACCCTCGTTAAACCCATCAATCTCTCCGCCCCAGCATCTATACTAGGATGAGGAGGGATAGCTATGTTCCTGCTGAGCCTCCCAATGTACTTTGTTATCTCCTTCAATAACGATCTCCCAGCTTTCCCTTCCATTTCTCTAGGTGTGCAGAGGGCCTTAATGATAACGTTTTTCAACGGTCCCACTGGTTTGGGAGGGATGAGGGTAGCGATTCAGGGGGAGAGAGGCTCCTACAGCGATGAAGCAGCCAGGAAGTTCTTTCAGGAGGGAGGCTACGAACCTTTATCCATGAGGTTCTTGGAAGAGGTGTTCGATTCTGTCGAATCTGGTGAGGCTGAATATGGAGTTATTCCCGTGGAGAACTCCAGTACAGGAAGCATAAGGAAATCATTAGACCTCCTACTGGAAAGAGATGTTAGGGTAATAGGGGAGGTCAAGGTCAGAGTAAGGCACGCCCTGCTCGGCGTCAAGGGCGCCAAGTTAGATGACATTGAACTGGTATACTCTCACCCGGAGGCTATATCTCAATGTGAAGGATTCCTCAAGTCTAGGGGGTGGAGGGTGATTCCCAGCTTCGACACAGCCGGAGCTGCCAGAGAAGTGGCCGAGCAGGGGGACAGGAAGAGGGCAGCGATAGCCAGCGAGAGAGTAGCCGAGCTTTATGACCTAGAGATTCTCGCTAAGGACATCCAAGATTTACCCCACAACACAACTAGGTTCTTCGTGATTACCGACGAGGATGAGTGGCCCAAGGATGCGGACACGACATCAGCTTTTTTCGCCACTAGACACGTACCAGGCGCCCTGTGGAGGGCATTAGGGGTATTCGCTAGGAGGAACATAAACCTTCTATGGCTAGAGTCTCGTCCCATAAGGAGGGAACCGTGGAACTATTCTTTCTTCGTGGAGTTCGAGGGGTCGCTATGGGAGGGCTACGTGAATGACGCTCTCGACGAGCTCGAAAGCGAATCGATATGGGTCAAGGTGCTGGGTACCTACAAGAGGACCTCAGTCTTCTAATTCCACTCGAAACCATAAATTTGGCTCAAGTGAGAGATGAGGGGTGATGACCATGGCGAGGATAGCCATACTGGTACACGACAGAGTAGAGGATGACGAGTTCACCTTCCCTCTCTACTACTTCAAGTGGAAGGGACACGAGGTGGTGGTAGCATCCCCGCTGGACGAGTTCGGGAGTAAACACGGCTGTAGGAAATGGAGGTCTGATATGAAGACATCGGATCTGAGACCTAGCGAATTCGATGCCTGCATAATCCCGGGGGGTTACAGCCCCGACAAGCTTAGGCTAGATGACCATACGCTGAAATTCGTTAGAGAGATGCTCGAGGCAGGGAAGGTCGTCGCTGCAATATGTCACGGGCCTCAAGTACTGATCTCAGCGAGGGTCGTGAGTGGCAGGAGGTTGACCTCAGCTAGGCAGGTCAAAGATGACCTAGTGAATGCAGGTGCCGAGTGGGTGGACGAGCCCGTAGTGGTGGACGGTAACCTCATAACATCTAGATATCCTGTAGATCTTCCGGGCTTCGTCGAAGCTATAGAAAGAGCCTTAACCCACTAGCTCCCTTCTGAATTTGTCGTCGAGAGACCTCACATCCTCCTCACTATTTTCCTCACGAGAGTAGGCCTCCAACCTCTCATAATTTAGATGTATGAATTCAGGGCCCCATTTAAAGGGATCAAGTAGTTCCAACGCCTGTTCCTTGTAACCAAGTATGTACAGGCCCGCAGCTAGGGCCTCAACGGTGGACAGTCTCTCTGGAACTCCATAATTTATTGGGTTTGCCGCCACCAAAAAGGGGAGCCTCCTTTGCCTCCCATGCGGCCATCTAACTGACTCGATCTTACGCCAAGAGGCGTCTACAGCTATGATTCCCCTAATCCCTTCTCTATCAACGGGTGAGATGAACCTACGGGCGAAAGGATTCAAGACTATCAAGGAGGATCCTCTACTGAGCTTGTATCTGTCGGCGAGCCCCAATCTGAGGAGCTTCGAGCCCGTAGCCTTCTTGGGATCGTCTTGTCGGAGCCTGAGGACTATTACCTTGATCCTCTTAGGGCTCACTTCAGCTTCTCCAATACGATGAATGTAACCGTGTTTTCCACACCCTCTTGGCTCCTCAGGCTCTCTATTATCCTGGCCAACTCGAAAGTATTGGCCGCCTCGACTCTTAAGAGGAAATCGAACTCTCCAGTGACGTAGAAGACCTCCTTGACCTTCTCATTTTCCGGGAACACTTTCTTCAGATCAGTCGTGCTAGAGGGCTTGACGCTTATAGCTATAAACGCCTCCAACATACCCATCCCAGACCCCTCTTTTCCCCTTCGGGATTAGTGTATAGGCTCCTAAATAAACTATACTTTCGGTGATCCTCGGAGGCTCACGAGGGATGTGCGCCACGGACCAGGGATCGAACTTTTTAAGTCGGCACCCCGGATCCTCGTTAACTGATCACCTGCTGACCCCCACGTTCGACATATGTCGTTTCGAATTTCTACAATAATCGCTTATATAGAGGAGCCGCTCAGAACAGTTAAGGTGAGAGAATGAGCCAGCAGGTATCGCTACAGGTTGACAAGGAACTTATCGATGCCATCGATGCCCTCGTATCGGAAGGCATGTTCAGGAGCAGGTCTGAGGCCATAAAGGCGGCCCTCATGGGTTTCATAAGGACGAAGAACGCTGAGAGAGTGAGGGCTGTATACGAGGAGTTCATATCAGAAGCTATATCCCACTTTAGAAGGTGATTTTTGAACCGGAGTTCTGATCATCACCTATATTAACGATCACCCTGATGCTTCCTCGCTGTTTTTATTATCTCATTTCCGCACTAGGGGAGGGTCACCGCTTGATCGCAGCTAAACTGTTCAAGATACCGGACTATAATCCGAGCGAGCTAATCGAAGCACTTTCAAACTGGAAAGAGGAGACAGAGAGAGAAGGAAGGATCCTCTTGACCACTTTTGAGTCCTTGGAATCCTCCGGGGACGAGGTTTCCGGAACCCTAGCTAGGGACAGGTTAGTCAGGCGGAGAACCCGAAAGGGCATCTCACTGACAGTGGAGACCCAGTACACCGACTTCCTGACCTTCAAGGTCGAAAACTCATTTATCATGGTGTTCGGAGGGAGGAAACTGGCTGAATTCGTGGCATTAAAGGTCACTGAAGCCCTAATGAGGGAAGGGGAGTTTGAACACTGCGCACTTCCCGAGGCCGTCCTAGAATCCCTCAGCGAGGGAGCCAGAGTGACGCACTTCGAAGACCTCAGGGGTCTGGGAATTAGAAAGATAGCTATCTACGGAAGGGATATCGAAGATTTAGATCTTTACAAGGAATTTAAACGTCTGGGAAGGCTCTCCTACATACAATTCTACTCTCCAGAGCTAGGTGGATCAGTAGGACTGTCTAAAGACTTCTGCATAGTAGCTTATGGAGGAGTGGACAGGAGGTCTCTAGTCGAGTACGTGAGGTCCCTACTCACTGAGATAGCCTGCTGACCACGTCACTCTCTCCTGTAGAATAGGTGGAGTTTTTGAACGTTCTGTAAGGACACTAAATCCGCTCTTCTGCCCCTAAACTTCAGCCTGCTCAACCCCTCGGATTCGGAGGCCACCCTAAGGGCGTCTAGCATAACAACCTCCGGTCTGATAGATCTAGCATGCTCTATACAGGCTGTGTCAGCGAGGTTAATGAAATCAGGATACGATGGACCTCGAGTACTGCTAGCGGAAAAGGAAGAGAACCCCCACATGTCAATGTTGAACCCAGTAAGCTTAACTACGGGGGCGCCGCTGGCCCTCGGTCTGTAAAACGATACTTCCACTTCATTGAAGAGAGGGAAGTCTTCGAACCTCTTGTTCATCCTCTTTATGTATCTCTCCTTTCCCCTGACCATGGATGAGAAGTAGGAGACAATGAACTTCATGCCGTTGAACTCCTCCCCGTACTTCCCGACCGAGAGGAATTCCCCTGGATCTAGCATGAGCCAGGCCAAGACGGGGTCAGATAACAGGTCCCACACCACACCTTGGGGCACCCCCTCGGGTCGTGAGCTCACTATCTCTAGTAGCTCCTTTCCCAAGTATCTGTAGGCGATAAGAGACGTGCTTATCCTCTTTACAAGACCTACTAGTCCCTTATCCTTTTTCTTGGCTAGTTCCAGTATCTCGTGCGCTAGACCGGTCATTCCAGTTCGTCTTCTGAGTTCAAGCACCGCATCCGCCGGTGGAAGGTCCCCATCCCTCACTACCACGTCGTAGTCATCTCTTTGGGTCAGGATGTCCCTGATGAGGAGCAACTCCTCCTTCTTTGCCCTCACAGAGACTACAGCATCACTGGGATCCTCATCTTCATCCCTTAAACCGCTCCTCACAGGCTTCAGCCTGAATACAGGGCGTGAGGGCTTAGGATAAGTCACTGCCGCTAGGAGGATAAACCCCGCCCTCAGACCCCTCAATGAAAGGGTCGGCGAGAAGGTGGAATCCACCGCGATAACATCATACTCACCATGAGACTCGCTCAACTCTCGGACGTCCCCTCTGACAAGGGGGGCGAGCCTCTCATACACCGGCAGCAGGTATTCCCACGCCTCCCTCATACTACTAGCTATTTTCCTAGCTCTCTCTAGGGCTACAGAATACACGTCTGGATCTAGGAGATCCTCGCTCCACTCCCCATCATCCATGGTACTCACCGAACGTGTGAACTAGGATCGGTCTCCTGAATGGGGACAGGAGGCCCGTAACATAGAAATCTCCCGTCCCCAGAACTCCAATGTCTATGTTACCTAGGCTGACGACCTTACCTATGTCCTCCACATCGCTAGATGATTGTAGTGAGCTGAATAACACGCTGTTTATGTTAGCCCTTATGTTCATGTCTAAGTCGGAGACCCACCTCTGACTCACGAGTATGAGTCCGACCCCCCACTTCCTGCCCCTCCTCGCCACATCTGAGAGGGCTTCTGTGGGCGGTTGTCCTCTAGCGTAAACTTGAGCTTCATCAACCACTATAGCGACGTCCAGCCTCTCCCCTCTCCGTTCAGCCTCTCCCATGAGCCCAGAAACCACACCCCTCATTATGCCGTATCTGATGGGGAGGGTCTCCGAACTTATATCCAAGACCGTGAGGTCCCTCTCAAGGATGAGATCCACCAGATCTTCCACATCGTACTTCCTTCCGTTAAACGACCCCAGACTAATGCCTGACTTAACTAGCCTGAACAGGGATTTGGCGACCGTGTGTTCTCTCCTCTTGAGATATCCCATGACCAGCCTCAAGATGGCTATGAAGGATTCATCGTCCCATCTAACATCCATTGGGCTCTTATCCTTCAATTCTAGGATGGTCGACATGTCGAACTCTCCGTTCCCGAAGCCTAGGGACTCCATGAACTCTCTAGCCCTTCCAACGTCACCTTCACTGTATAGATAGGCGTAGAGGGCTACCTCCACGTCATCCAAGTACTCCTTCCCCAATACTTTGTTAGCCATCACCTCCGCCAAGGAGAGCATGTCCGGGAACACATCCGTGTCAGGTATGGTCTTCTCCTTGAAAAAAGGCGCATAATCGGCGCCTGTGTGGTCGAATATCACGACTTTTCTACCTATCCTCACTAGCTCCCTCACTAGGAGCCTTACTAAGTGAGACTTGCCCGATCCAGTGGAACCGACCACGGCTATATGGTAATCGACGGCCCTCGGGTCGAGGGGAAGGGGCCACCCGGAGGAAGGATGCTCCCCGACGAATATAGGATCCTCAATGAATTTCAAGTTCTCCAGATCGCCTTTCTCAACCTTATAGACGGGAGTACCGGTCGGAGTAGCTGTCAGAACTCTTGGATCGAACCTACCGCTCATGAGAGACCCGTATAGCTCAACGCTAGCATTCAGATACTCGTAAGCTCTGACCGCCTCCACATTCGTGGGAGTAAAGGGCGAGTAGGGGGACATAGTAGGATTTGCGTAAGACACTCCCCTGACCACGCCCAAGAGCTCGTCGCCCACCAACACCAAGTCGTTGATCAGGACCTCCTCCTCAAGCCTCACTGTGACCCACTTGGTGGAAGTCCTACCGACAACGAATCCAACTTCCCTCATTTGAGGGAAGCCTAGGCCTGGCGCGATAAAAAATCTATGGACGCCCGCTTTGGGGGAGCTTTATCCGACACATATTTATGCATGGGAGAGATACTGGGAGCGGTGTACTAAATGGACATTGAAAGGGAGCTTAAGGAGAACAGGAAGATCGTTGATTCCCTCATAGAGGGAAGGTTCCCCAAGAACATCGATGCGGAGTACTTAACGTGGTTGGCCGGCGAGGCCTCATACTCCTACGATCCCGATGTTATTCAGAAGACCATATTCGAGCCCATGTGGGATCTCCTCTCTAGAGGCGGCAAGAGGTGGAGGCCCTGGCTGTTTCTTATACTGGCCAAGAACCTCGATGTGGATCTGGAGAGGTACCAAGAGCTTGCCGTGATAGTGGAGCTCCTTCACAACGGATCCCTGATTGCCGACGATATAGAGGATGGAGCTGAAGTTAGGAGGGGAGATAAAGCCATTCACGTTAAATATGGCCTCGACATAGCCGTAAACCTCTCATCAGCCATGTACTTCATGCCCCTGCGTATCCTAATGGAGATGGATGTGGACGACTCTACCTTCAGGAGGCTGATCAACGCCTACTTGGAGGATATGATAAGGATACACCTTGGTCAAGCGACGGACATAGGATGGCATCGGGGGCTTAAGGATCCTGAGGACATAACAGTCGATCACTACCTCCAGATGTGCGCCAACAAGACAGGGGTGCTCCCGAGACTTGCAGCCAGGTTCGCAGCCATAGCGGCCGGTCTTAACGAGGAGGAGGAGAGGAGGCTTGGGAGATTCGCTGAAACGATAGGCGTAGCATTCCAGATACAGGATGATATTATGAATGTGACCGGCGCCGAGAAATTGGGTAAGGCCTTCGGTGAGGACATAACTGAGGGCAAGGTAACTCTCATGGTGATACACGCGCTCTCAATGGCAAGCGAGAATGATAAGAAGAGGCTAAAACAGATTCTCTCCCTCCACACTAGGGACAGGAAGCTCATAGAGGAAGCCATATCCATCCTGAGAAAATACGGATCGATAGATTACGCTAAGGAGTTTGCGAGGAACATGATAAAGGAATCTTGGTCAAATGTGGAGGATCTCCTTCCAGACAACGAATACAAAGAGAAACTACGGGATCTCGCTAATTTCCTAGTTGAGAGGGAATTTTGATCACTTTTGAATGAGGAGGCTCCTCCTCACTTCATGCTCCAGTTTCTTGGTCTTTATTATGGATGCTATCATGACTAATACAGCGGATACCCCATATAGGAAGATTAACCCGGCGTAGCTGGCCACGAAACCGCCTAAAAGGGCTCCAATCGACCAGCCGAGTGATCTTACAAAGTTCACCTGTCCAAGGTACTCAAGGGAGACCTTCAAGCCCCTCCTCGATATAGAGACCATGATGAAGGACCAAGTTGCTCCATCGAGGATCATAAAAGCGATAAAGTATTCAAACGGAGAGAATACCCCGATCAAAACAGTTGGGACACTGAACAGCATTACCGACCTCGCCAGCAGGGAGAGATCCAAGTTCCTTATCTCGTCCCCCCTTCCAGCCCTCCTGTAGAGCGTACTGGAGACTAGGGAGCTCAGAGCTGAGAGCAGGTAAATATGGGAGTTACCAAGTCCTAATGCCTTTTGGACCCCCACCAGTTGAGGATAAGCTAATCCCAAACCGATAAACGCTAGGAAGATCTTCAGGCTGAAGGGTACCCCCACCTTGGGCAAGCTCAGCAGGATGTAGGCAGGCTTCTGGAAGAGAGTTCCCCTAGCGACTCTCGACATTAGCGCCATGGTCCATTCTAGGGCTTCCTCCTCCGCGCGATGGACTGCCTCTATTCCTTCCTCTATTATGGGGAGGAGGCCGATCTCTTCCTCGTAGGCCCTTCTCAGTATGCTCAGGACAGGTATTCTCAGGGATATCACGATGAGAGGTAGTAAAAGAATATCGATGAGGACGCTCAGCAGGGCCAATTCCTCTATACTCATCGAATGAAGGATCAATGCCCCTAGGAAGAGTCCAGCGAGCCAAGCCCATCCGGATACGGATTCGTAGGATGAAGATGCCTCTGACGGATCTTTGAGTTGATCATAGGCGTAGAAGAGTCCGGCGAAGTATGATATCGGTGAAAGGAAGGCCACCAGAAATGAAGCCAGAAGGGCCGAATAAACGCTTGGATAGCTGACCACGAGCCCGGGAACCACGAGGGACAGATGCCCTAAAGCTATCCCCGGCACATGCCTGTCTTTCGGGGATAAGGCCTTGGTCCACGCGAGATTACCCATCATGAGCCCTAGGTACATCAGAAAGAAGGAGAGTGAGAGGTGCTCGGGCCCTCCCCCGTACTCCAAGACTGCGAGCGGCGCCAGCTGGTAAAGTATGGAGGAGAGGAGTCTATGGGGGATAGAGGCCGTTTTCCACCTCTCCATCCTTCCTCTCACTTTCCTTTCCTAGGATCTCTCTTAATATTGATTTGATGTAGGGCCTCAACTCATCCTTGAGTACTAGGCCTAGGGCTATGCCCACCGCCACCCCTATAGAGATAGTAATGGCAGCTACCGCTATCACCACAGTCTGGACGAGAAGGCTAACATCAATTCCCATTGTGGAGAGGGCAGCGATGGTGAACACAGCAATACTCGCGAACTTGAACAGGGATCCGAAAAACTCCCTCCCAGCTAGGGTGGATCCGAGTATGTGCTTCTTAATTATGCCTCCAACTATCAGCCCGATGAATATGAGGAAGAGCCCGGCAAGTATCTTGGGTGAATGCTCCACTAGGGCCTTGGCTGAGTCGGCCAAGACACCTGAGCCCAGATTCTCTGCTGCGACCCCGATGAACAGGAGGTAGATGTACCACTTAACTAAACCAGCGAGAAGCCCGGAGGGGCTTATACCGTATAGCTCGTCCATGAGGCCCTTCTTTCGCACCCATTTGTCCAATCCAAGGAACTTCTTCAGCAGACCACTGATCACTATGCCCACGAGTCTTCCTATTACGTACCCCACTAACAGGATCACGCCAGCAGATAACAGCTTAGGAGCGGTCACTTTGAACAACATCCAGAGTTGTTCCAGCGCTACGACTACGTCCTGCAGGCCCTGCATTTCTACCAGCCGGCAGTCGGATCAAACCCGTTTATAAACATTACTGATCAAAAATAGGAGATGAATCAGGCTGAAAACTTCTCCATGGGCTTGACGTCATGGGGGGCTATCTCCCTAGCACCTACTGAAGATAGGAGGGCTATTCTAGCCTTTTCCTTCATCTCTCTTATGTTGGCAGCGCCCACGTATCCGAATGCGGCCTTCAGGCCGGCTACAAACTTGTCTATGACCGTCGCAACATCGCCCCTGTAGGGGACCAGACCCTCTATCCCCTCAGCTATGTCCTTGGATGGCTTGCTGTACCTATCTAGAGCGAATCTCTTCGATCTAGCTGATGGGCTTCCCATCCCCCTGTAAACCTTGTACATCTTTCCTCCCACTATCAGAGGAGATCCTGGGGATTCCTTGGTTCCAGCTAAGGCGAAACCAAGCATAACGGCATCTGCACCAGCTGCAAAGGCCTTTGCTGCCTCAGCGGGGCCTCTAATCCCTCCATCTGCGATAACTGCCACATCGGAGCCGTACTTAGCTACTGCGTCGGAGGCTTTAGCCACAGCGAAGAGGGTAGGCGCAGCAACCCCAGTCACCTCCCCCGTGGTGCATATGCTCCCACTAGCTATGCCGACCCTAAGACCAATGACATCCAGTCTAGTGATGATCTCCTCAGCCGCCTCGTATGTTCCAATGTTCCCTACAACTAGCGGGACACTTACCTCCTCCGCTATTCTCTTAGCAGCCCTTATTACGTTCTCATTATGAAAGTGAGCTACATCAGTCACCAACAGGTCAACGTAAGGTTCAAGGGACTTCGCCCTGTCCAGATCGAAGGGAGAGATAGCAGCAGCCACTCTGAGCCTTCCCTCCTCGTCTCTAGTTGCGAACGGGTGGGATTCTCTGTAAAAGACGTCTTTAGCGGTTATAAGGCCGACTAACCGACCGGAATCATCGACCACAGGCAGTTTCTCTATCTTATAGCGGGACATGATCTTTCTGGCTTCTTGAGGAGTGATATCAGGGCTAACGGTGATCACATCCTTGGTCATCACCTCCTTAACCATCTGATTACCATTCTCGGCGAAGTAGACATCCCTCCTCGTTATTATGCCGACCAGCCTGTCCCCGACTACGACTGGAAGTCCGGAGATGTTCATCTCTCTCATTATCGCGCGAGCAGCCTCGACGCTATCATCAGGTGTGACGGTCACCACGTCCCTTATTATAAACGATTCCGCCCTCTTAACAGCTTTAGCCATATTAACCTGCTCCTCCACTGTGCAATTCCTGTGTAATACGCCTAAAGCACCCATTCTAGCGACAGCTATGGCCATCTCGGCTTCCGTCACAGTATCCATCGGGGAGGATAGTATGGGGACATGAAGCCCAATCTCCCCCAACCGAGTGGATAGGTCCACCTCGGAGGGCTCCACTTGGGTCTTTCCGGGCAGGAGAATAACATCTCCGAAGGTGAAAGCCATCTCTATGTTAGCGAACTTATCCCAAGGCATATCTGAAGTGGACAGATGGTTGGATAAACTTTTCGTCACCAAGGTCACGGCTCAACGGTTCTACTCTTGGGGACTAGATTGACGAGCACCTCACCATTATAATATCCAGAACCAGCGAAAACTGGACCGAACTTAACTAGGTAGACGCCCTTCTCTGATAACTCCAGTTCAACATTCTCTCCCCTCATCCACCTATCGAATTCCTCCTCACTGAGCTCTACAATGTGCCTCGAAGCCCTCCTGCCGATTATGTAAGATCCCTCTACGCTGATTATGTAGCCGTAAGGAGCTTTCTTGGCCAAATAGACCCCTCTTATTACATCCCTTACATCGAATTCGGCAGCTTCTTTGGTCAAGAGTCTAATCCTCTTCTTGCCGGATCTGATCAGGGAGTAGTCAGAGAGATCTACGCCAAACCACCGCTTAACCCAGGAGAGGAAATCGATCACATCGGCTTCCTTAGTAGAGCCACGAAGAACCCTATCGTGTCGTTGTCCTGCGGATATATCCTCATGGCCTTCCTCAACTCGCTTCCGAACTCCCAACCCATCCACCTCTCCAATCCAGGCCTCCATTTGAGCCCTTCTAGCCGGGGCTCCTCCAATATGGCTCCTAGGTCTAGAAGATTATAAACGACCCACTCGTTCTCCTTAGGTTCCAGCGTGCAGGTGGAGTACACCATGAGCCCCCCCTTCTTGAGGGTGCGGTAGGCTGCTCTAGCTAGGGAGAGCTGGAGCCTTGCTATTTTATTGACGGACTTGGGGCTCCATCTGGCCAGCGCGCCCCATGATCTCCTTACCTCCCCTAAGGAGCTGCATGGGGCGTCTAGTAGCACCTTATCGAATTTCTCCTCCCCAAAGAACTGGTGGGCTCTCCTACCATCGGACAAGGTTACTACAACATTGATCGAACCCATCCTCTGAATGTTGGCTATCAGAGCATCCACCCGATCGGGGGTCACATCGTTGGCCACAAGCACCCCCTTATGCCTCATCATCTCAGACAGCTGGGTGGTCTTGGATCCCGGGGAGGCCGCCAGATCCAATATCTTCTCACCCGGACTAGGCGAGAGGGCGACCGGAGGGATCATAGATGCCGCTTCCTGAACGTAGTATAACCCCAATTGGTGCCATTCCGTGTTCCCTAGTCTTTCTGGCCCTTCTCTTACTCTGTATCCGTACTGATACCAAGGTATAGGCTCTAATTGCCACCCCTCCTCTTCCAGCCTCGCTACTAGCCAGTTAGGGTCCACCTTCATCGGATTGAGCCTGATGCTGGGAATTGGTCTCCTAGCCATGAAGGACAGAAGCGTATCGTACTCATCTCCGAGGAGCTCCCTGTACCTCCTCTCGAACTCGGGTTTTATCAGTCCCTCCGGGATACTCATCCCTTCTGATGAGACCTCTAGCTTTATCTAGGTTTTGGATCGATGGAGCCTGAAGGGTGCTTAACTTGGAGGAGCTCAGGGATCTGGTACTCAAGCTGGCGGCTGAAAACGCTCTCAAGTATGGTAAGGCTAACCCTAAGGCAGTGCTAGGTAAGCTTATGGCCTCTAGACCAGATCTGAGACCGAAGGCCAAAGAACTAGCCTCTCTAGTGGAGGAAATAGTCTCTCAGATAAATGAAATGCCCTTGGAAGCCTTGAAAGAGATAGCTACTCCTCCTAAAAGGGAGAAAAAACCACATGAGAGGATATGGCCGCCTCTGGAGGGAGCAGAGGAGGGTAAGGTTGTGACTAGGGTAGCGCCGGAACCTAACGGTTACCCTACGCTGGGACACGCCAAAGGGCTGCTGGTCCCCTTCATATACGCTAGGATGTACAGAGGGAAGTTCCTGCTGAGATTCGAAGACACCAACCCTAGAGTTGAGAGGTTGGAGTTCTACGATGCCATAAGGGAGGAGTTCTCCAAATTACTGGAAGCTGCCGAGAGCGAACTCGGGCTATCACCTGGTAGATGGGACGAGGAGATCATTGAGTCCTATCACATCCCTAAGATGTACGAGCTGGCGGAAAGGCTGATAAAGCAAGGAGATGCTTACGTATGCACATGTCCAGCTGAGAGGGTTCGTCAGTGGAGGAGGGAGGGGAAGGAATGCGAGCACAGAAATCAGCCAGTGGATGTCAACTTAGAACTGTGGGAGAGAATGCTCGAAGGAGATTTTAGGGAGGGAGAGGCTCATCTCAGGCTCAAAACGGATATGAAACATCCTAACATAACCATGAGAGATCCCGGCATCTTCAGGATAGTGGAGGCGCCTCATCCGATTCACGGAGACAGGTTCAGGGTGTATCCAGTATACGACTTCTCGGTCAGTGTTATGGATTCTCTGACGGGGGTCACGCATGCGTTCCGTAGCAAGGAGTTCGAACCTCATGTGGAGGTCCAGAGGACGATCATCAGGAAATTGGGTCTAAGGGAATATCACATGGTGCAGTTCGGCAGAATTACCGTGGAGGGGATCCCCCTCTCTAAACGGTACATAAGGCCGCTGGTGGAGAGCGGGATCTTGGAGGGCTGGGATGATCCAAGGATACCGACCCTCAGAGGGCTGTTCAGGAGGGGCATCCTCCCAGAGGCTATAGTGAGGTTCTTCCATGAGCTCGGGCCCAGCAAGGTAGATGCCACGGTCAACATGGACATGCTGGCGGCCATGAACAGGAAGATACTAGATCCCAAGGTACCACGTTATATGTTCGTTCCAGATCCGGTCAGGGCAGTTATTGATGGGATGGATATCCCAGCAGAGGCGAGAGTGCAGGTACATCCCAATTCTGAGGAGTACAGGACGATAACCGTAGAAGAACCAGTTGTCTACATATCCAAGAGTGACGTGGAGGGATTGAAGGCGGGGGATGAGTTTAGACTGCGAGGATTGGCTACTGTAAAGGTGAGGAGTGTGAACCCCGATGAGGTATCCCTACTCCTCAGCGAGGAACAGAAGATAAAGGGAGTCAAGATAATACAGTGGGCGCCCCTCAAAGGAGGTATTCCAGCCAGAGTGTTCGTTCCCCTATCACCTTACTCATACGAGATGCTCGGAGGTTACGGGGAACCCGCATTAGCCGAAATGAGGGAAGGGGAGATGGCTCAGATGCTGAGACTGGGATTCGTCAGATTGGATAAGAGGAGACCACTGACTTTCATTCTCTCCCACAGATAATCCTCACCATTTTTCTCAAGCGGAAGGTATTAGGGGCTCGATATCCCCTTCATACAGCACTATTAATTGACGAGAGTTCCATTTAAAAGGGGGCAAGCTTGACTATGCGTGAAGGGATGAACGGATGAGATGGAAACTAGTGGCCCTACTGATAGTCCTATCGATGGGCCTTATTACCGCCTCTTCTTACGATCTGACACCAATAGAGTTTCTGAAGATCAGGGTGTACGATTCAAAGCCATTGTATAGGGTTCCTCAACCCACGGTGCATGGAGATAGGCTATACGTAGTAGGAGGTCAGGGAGACACCTTAATCGCCCTTAACATGAATGGAGAAAAGCTCTGGAGCGTCAGGATTGGTGCCAAGGTATCTACCCCTCCCCTTGTAATTCCTGACGCGTACTATGGCTACGCGAAGAAGGAATCTTGGGTTATAGTGGTAACGGACTCGTTCGAATTGAGAGCCTACAATTCAGTCGCTGGTGAGTTGAGGATCGAGAGGCTCAGGCTTCCATCAGCACCCTCCGGATCCCCAATGGTCTACCTCAACGACAGTAGAACGATCGTAATTCCCCTCACCAGCTCTCTTCAAGCTGTAGATTTGAGATCCAAGTCGACTAACTGGTCTGTGGATCTGGCGTTCAGGATAAGGGATGTGCACTACGTTAATGGAGGTGCTGTAGTTTACGGGGATAACCAAATCGCATACGTTGATCTGAACTCCCATGAGCTAATCTGGAGTCTAGAACTAGGTGAGAAGATACTAGTGACTGGCGGCGATGCTTCATTCATTGGGGTAGTCCTTCAGAACGGTACGATGTTGTCTATAAGGACCTCTAATGGAGAGCTGATTGCCAAGAGGGATATGAGCGAAATTTTGGGCTATGAGTTTCCTTACGGAACATTCCCGGTTTTGAAAGGAATCGGTGCACTGACCAGCTCCAATGAGGCCATACTCTTCGTTAACCTATCAGATCTCAGCGTGTCTAGGCCCATAAAAACGTGGATGCCGCCGGCCTCCCAACCAGTCGCAGCTGGGAAAGCTCTTCTCTACTTCTCGAAGTCGGGAAAGGTTCGGGTTTACCACTTCAACCAGAGGTTCCTACTCTCCGAATTCAATGTTTCTAATCCCCCGTTCAGCTGGATCACGGTTGCTGCAGGCCGTAATCACACAAGCTTCCTATCATATATAGATGAGAACGGTGAGCTCCACCTACTCACACTGCCTGATCATTGGATAAAGGTCCAGAAGGTGGAGCCTAGGGATGGGGGCTATCTGGTCGAGGGATTCGTATGCAGCACAGCGCTGAGCGGAGAGAGGAACAAGATCGTGCTGTATGTGATGTCTCAAGAGGGGGAGATGATAGGTGAGAAAACCATCGGGTTCCTGCCCCCCGGTAGATGCGGTGCGAGATTCTCCACGATGCTAAAGGACAAAGGGGCCTTGGGGTTAATCGTAGGAGAGGAAATACTCATTCCCAACGTTCCTATTGGCCTAACTAGAGAGGAATGGATCTCTCTCAAGAGAGGCGCGACGGCTACGACGACAACGACAGCAACGACTACCGCGAAGCCAGCTGCGCAGCCCAGACTGAAAGTTGAAGCGCCATCCAAGCTTGTGGTAGGGGATAGTTTCAAACTGAAGATCTCCGGTATCAACTCATGGAATGTTTCAGATCTCACTTTCATCGTTAAAGGAGCTTCGATCCAGAGTGAAGAGGTTGCAGAGAAGGTAAGTCCGGGATCAAAGTTCTCCGTATCCTTGGAGGGTAGGGCCCTCAATCCAGGGACGGGCGCGGTCCTCTATGTAAAACACGGCGGCGAGGTACTCTACAGAAAGGACATACCCTTGAGGGTAGAGCCAGGCAAGGTAATAGATGAGGTGAGAGCACCAAAAGAGGCAAAAGCCAATGGCTCCCTGATGGTAACGGTGAAACTAGTCAATAGATTCAGGGATAACGCTCAATTCATCTTAGTTACATCTCTAGATGGATCTCTCGTCGAGAGAAAAGTTGGTCCCTTGAGGGCAGGGGGGAGCTCCGAGGTCCACGTTAAAATCACTCCTAGGAAGGTGGGTCCCCTACAGTTGAAGGTTCAAGTCTTGGCTGGAGGTAAGGTTATTGACGAGAGAGCCTCCACAATTACAGCGACCGTCGCAGCGCCTTCCCCACCACCTACCCTCACGACTCAGCAGTCGGCCTTTCCCATACCCGTGGAATACTTAGTGGGGGGAATAATAGGAGCGGTACTCATACTGATCGCCATCGCACTCCTGCTAGGTTCTAGGAAGCCTAAAGAGGTGAAAATGGAGGAGATAAGACCTATCTCTGCTCCAACAATTGAGGAAGCAGTAGTGGAGGAGATTCCTGAGACGAGACCGCCCTCAACCGTCATTCCTCCGGAGATCGAGCAGGAGGAGGCAGGGATAGAGGTGCCAAAAGTTCACAGGATAGAGATGGAAGAGGGGGCCCCTGAAGCAGAAATAGAAGAGGAAAAGATAGTTCCTCCGGAGATGGAGGAGATTCCAGCCATTAAGCCGGAAATCACGGAGGAAAGGGTGGTTCCCGCGGAGGTAAGGGAATCCTTAGAGAGGGAATTGGAGTCCGTGAAAAAGAGACTGGACGATGTGAAGAGAGCCATATCTAAATTGGAGGAGATAGTCGGGTTCGAGCTCTCACCCTATAGGCTGGTGGATGCAGAGACCATGCTGGTTTCAGCAGAATTGAAACTGAAGGAAGGAGATGTGGGCGAAGCGGAGAGAATAATCAACTCGGTAAAGGAATCACTCGATGTACTGGAGGCGGAAGTCTCCGAGGCGGAGAAGGTATTCCTTGAGAACTGGAGCGCCGTGGAGAATAGGATCGACATAATGCTCAGGGTCTGGGGGAAGGCTCCTGCCAACATGCTTACTATGGTCCCAGCTGGCTTCAGAATACACGCGTTGGAGAGATTCAGAAAACTGCATCCGGACAGGAAATTGGAGTTGAGGGGAGACGAACTCATCTCACTGGAGGAATGAGTCCACTGGAGGAATGAGTCACACACTTCCCACTCTCTTCCTAACTACCTTCTCCTGTATCTCATGGTACAGCTCATCGATCAACTCTTGGTAGTCAGCTCTCCCCTCCTCAACGGCAGTCATCTTCTCCTCTAATGCTCTCGTCCTCTCCTCGCTGATGAGGTCCGGGTACTCCGACGTGAGGAAATTGTACACCTGAACGCCTAATTTCGTGGGAATAAGCTTATTATTTTTCTCTATCACGTACTTTCTCTGCAATAATTTGTCGATTATAGTAGCGTACGTGGAGGGCCTTCCGATACCCTTCTCCTTCATCAGGGCCACAACATCTCCCTGCGTGTACAGGGGCACGGAAGGAACTTGAAGGTGCTTGACCTCCACCTTAACCCTCCCTACCGAAAGAGGGGCTCTCTTCCGATAGAGGAAGGGATATATGAGCGCCCAGCCTCCCCTCACGTCTATGACTCTCTCATCGGCGACTTCATCGCCATTTAATACCAGCCTGTATTTCTGCTTCACGACCGTGCTTTCCCTCGCCTGGGAAGCTATGAATCTCCTGAATATCAAATCGTAAAGCCTCACATGATCCTTTGAGAATCCCTCCGGAGCAACTATTAGCCCCTCTCTCACGTAGTCGAGCAATTCCTTAGCTGACAGGGGCTTGGTGGGCCTTATGCACTCATGAGCCCCTCCCTCACCCCATCTCCTGGGCACGAAATCGTCACCGAGAACCTCGGCGGCTACTCTCAGACCAGCATCACTCACTCTCACACTGTCCGTCCTATGATAAGTGATTAGACCGGCCTCGAAGAGGGACTGAGCTATCTCCATCACCCTCTTGGCTCCCAGCTTCAGCACCCTGCTGGCTTCCTTTATCATCTCATCTGTAGTGAAAGGAGGTGGAGGCTTTACCGTACTCTCTTCCAATTCTATTGAAGAGATCTGAGCCTCAACGATCCCAGGGGACCCTATCCTGCCTTCCACTTTGAGAAAGATGTCCTCCCCACTGATTACTGTGAGGTCCTTTCTCTTCTTATGTTCCTCGTACCTGTCAATTATCCATCCAAGTGTGGGGGTCTGGGCCCTCCCGGCAGACAGATTCCTCCTGTTGAACCTCCTCTGCACCTCGTAGCTGAGTTCGAACCCTATCCATCTATCCTCTATTCTTCTAACTACTTGGGCCTTCACTCTAGATTCGTTGGTCTCGGAAAGTTCTTTCAGAGCCTCTAAGATCGCCCTTCTAGTAACTTCATGGAATTCAGCCCGGTACACCTCCTCAGCGGCATCTTTGATCAGTTGATAGATGTCCCAGGCTATCTTCTCCCCTTCCGTATCGGGGTCCGTCCCTATAATCACACGGGAAGCCTCGAATCCGAGCCGTCTCATGGAGACTATGTTATCTCTACTGTCCCTTAAGTTGGTGGAACCGCACCTAGGACACCTATCTCCATCGGTGAACTGGTAACCGCAGTCCAAACACCTCTTGATAGAGGCGTAAATTGGTATGTAAGTCCTATGACCACCATCTTCTATCAGGACCCCATGGTAACCTCCCTGCGTCGAGAGGTCCACCACATGACCCCCGCTGGCCATTATCGTCAGTACGTAATCGCCGGTAGTCACCTCGTAAGCGACCGCACCATTTACAACCCTCCTCCCTGGCTTTCCAAAGAATCTAGCTATCGTCCGGGCCTTATTAGGGCTCTCTACTATGAAAAGTGCGGTCTTGAGTAGGCCAGCCATCTCGAAACCGGTCCTAAGTGAGGAGTATCTCTTCCTACTCTCGTCAATTTCCTCTCTCAAGGCCCCTAAGTCCACTTCCTCGAGTGGAGATAGCTCTATATCGTAAGCACTGGCCCTTTTTATGAAGGAGGAGAGTAAAGGATCAACGTCCCATACCAAGCTAGCTCCCTTGGTCATCCCCCCGGGGTAGAGCCTGGAAGATCGGCCGGATCCCTGTATATACGTCCTGATGTCAGGTATTATCACCTTCCCCTCCTCAGGAATGACCGTTATGTCCCCAATGCCGGCCAGCTGCCTTAACCTATTCTCACTGGAGAGCAGTTCCTTGAGCAGCTCCCTAGCTCTCCATATGTCCTTCTCCGAAGGTCTCCTCCTCAACTTCATGGCGAATCTCTTGGTCTGTGGGTCAAGCCCCTTAGCTAACGCTGATAACATGGCCACGACGGCCCGATCACTCATCTCATCCACATCTCTGAGTGTCATCTCGAAGCGAGGGATCCCATAGAACACAACGTACCTGATCCTCTGAGGTAGATCCACTCCCCTCACTAGGACACCGTACGGCTTGGCAGCTCCGATCAGACCATCCAACTCACCGGATTTGAATGCCTCAACCAACTCCTCATCGTACCCGTGAAGTACCTCCACTCTATAGCCAGCGTCTTGAGCCAAAGCCTTCGCTTCACCTGCCAGCTCCATCCTCGGAACGAAAAGGAGGAATCCGGCGCCCATGAACTCCATGAATTCCTTCAACCGACCCTTCCTCCTCACGTAGAGGTCAGTGATGTTCCTCAACAACTCCTGTCTCAGCACTCCGACATCGAAGCCTAACAATCTCCGGAATAGGATCGCGCGGGGTCCCGGCTTCCCGGTTGCAGTTGAGACGATGAGAATGCTGTTCGTCCTCTTCATGACTTCTTTGCCAGTCAGGGCAGCCTTAACATCCCCCTCAGTGAAGCCCATTAGGGTAAGCACCCTATCGACGTTCTTCGAGTTCTTGAGGAAGGAATCAACATCGTCCACGAATAGGAAGGAAAATTCACCAACTGAGGATCTTATTTTCTCGTGATTCTTCGCTAGATATTGAGAGGTAGTCACTAGGACGTCGAACTCTCCGTTCTCAAGCTTCTCCAAGAACTCCCTCTTCTGTTTGTTTCCCATCCCGCTCCTATAGGCTAGAACCCTGAGAGGTTCCTTCACAGATCCCACATACCTATTCAGGGTCTCCACGGCCTGATCCACAAGCAGTGATGTGGGGAATATGAGGTAAGAACGTCCCCTTCGACGCGAGGAAAAGTAGTAGCTGGTGACTAAGCCGAATACAGTTTTTCCGACTCCAGTAGGTGCTATTGCAGCGAAACTACGTCCAGCCAAGGCTCTCCGAGCCCACATTTTCTGAATTTCCCAAGGAGGGGATCCTAAACAAGACTCGAAGAACTTCACATATTCCTTAAACTCAGAATTGACGTTTGAGATATCATCTTCGACGCAGAGAGACCTGCGATGGGTTTTCAGGTCACCATCCGGACACAGATCCCTGAAGACCGCTGGTATCATTACCACTCACCGCGCATTACCTAGACAATATCTCGATCCAACATGCCGTCTGGAGGCTTTATATCATTGGGTGAAGGAAACATACAGGATCGAAATGACTCGGCTAGTTGTTCCTATTGAGGAGACGGACGGAAGCGTGAAGTTTAACCGCATATCGAGGGGCTTTAGCTTGGCTAAAGGACTGATGGTCATCGATCTGAGCGATTTCGGTGTCGTCATCGATGCATTCTCCTTGGAAGTGGGACAGGTCCAAGGGGAGACCATGCTGGACATACTGGTGGGGCTGGAGGCGGATATAGTACTGAGCGAAGACATAGAACCTGAGCTAAGTGAGCTTCTACTGAACAACAACGTGAAAGTGGCGCTGACCAAGTCAAAGTACGTCAAAGACGCTCTGAGGGATCTCCTAGCTGGGAGGGCCTACGTCATCCCGGGAAAGGAAATGCCCATAAAGTATGCCAACTAGTTATGTTATGCCCTATGTGAAGCTGAGGGTAAAGAAGTGGGAGAGGAATGGGAAGAAGTACCTGAGCTATCAGGTCACCGCTCCCAAATCTCTGGTCGAGGAGCTAGGCTGGGAGAAAGGAGACACTTTATATGTCTATGTGAGGAATGGAGAACTGATTTATAGGCATAGAGAGAGACCCAAGAGGGGAAAACAGACCAAATTAGTGCTTTAACTACTCGACTCTCAGGAGGAGTCCCTTGAGGTATCCAGTCCAAGGGTGCACGGGGTCTATCGGATGATCCGGCGAGGCTCCCCTCTCACCTAAGATCCTGATCTCTCGATTAGAGAGACGGGCTGCTCTGATCACGATCTTCTTAAATTCCTCTTTGTTAATGAACTGGCTGCAGCTGCTTGTGAACATGAGGCCACCACTCACCACCCTCTCCATGGCAGCGGCATTCACTGCAGTGTAGGTTTTCCTAGCTCGAGGGACCATATCCTTACTGGGAGCGAGAGCGGGGGGATCCACGATGACTAGATCGTACACAGAGGAGTCTCTTTCCAAGAACTCCTTGACTCTAGATTGAAGAGCCACTAGCTCAATCGAGTTTAGTTTAGCATTCGATTTCATCTCACTGATAGCGTAATCAGACTCATCGACCGCCACTACTTCAGCTCCAGAAAGCGCGGCATGAATGGCGAAGCCGCCAGTGTAACTGTAGAGGTCTAGGACCCTATCCCCAGGACCAGCCAAGTAACCGACCTCCATCCTGTTTGGCCTCTGATCTATGAAGAAGCCCGTCTTCTGACCCCTAATAGCATCTACGTGAAATAAGCTCCCGCCTTCCCTCACAATAGCCCTCGTCTTCCTACCAGAAAGGACCCTCCTCTCTAGGGGCAGACCCACTTCCTTCCGAGGTCTGCTGTCATTCCTCAACACTATGGAGCTGGCCCTGAAGAGACCCTTTATCATAGCAGATATCTCCTCTATCCGCTTGTCTATCCCCACAGAGGTTGAGGAGATGACCACGATATCATCGTAGACATCTATTATCAGCCCTGGAATTGCGTCAGCCTCACTGTGAACCCATCGAAAGAAATTATCGAGTTTCAGCTTTTCCCTCAACCTTAATGCCTCTTCAAGCCTACGATAGAACAAGGAAGAGGGATCCTCAAGTTCCGTGGAGAGGACCCTTACTGCCATCGCTCCTATTCCCTCAAAGAATCCCAAGCCTAGTGTATCTCCCTTCTCATCCTTTATTACGACCAAGTCTCCCTTCTCAACAGGTCCTTTCAGAGAGATGAGCCATTTAACATAGATATTTCGCTGTCCTCTCCTCAGTCTAGAAGCCCCTTCCTCTGCGAGCACGGCTTCACCGGTGGGGCTCCAGATCAAGTCACTACCTCCTCAAGTAATCAGGGTTCTTAGAAAGCTTCTCTGTGAGGGGAATACCTCTATTCCTCCCGATCACCACGGTGTCCTCTATTCTTATACCTCCCCATCCCCTAATGTAGATCCCTGGTTCATCCGTCGCGGTCATCCCCTCTTGCAGCCTCCCTCCCCTACCTACCAGTAATCTGAAGAACTCGTGGATGTCAATACCTATCCCATGGCCCAAGGAGTGAACGAAATACTCTAGGAGACCTGATTCCTTCAGTATCTTCCTTGCCTCTATGTCAGGTCTCTCCATGGGAACCCCGTCCCTCATGAAGTCCAATGCCCTCAGCTGTGCGTTAAGAACGGCCTCGTATCTATCCAAGAAGTCCTCCGGCGGCTTACCGAGGTAGAATGTGCGGGTCATATCACTGCAATATCCCATATACTTGGCACCGAAGTCGATGAGCAGTATCTCACCCTCACCGATCCTCCTCTCCGTGTTCACATGGTGGGCGTTGAAGGAGTTGACCCCGCTCGCCACTATTGTGGGGAAACTAGGCCCATCAGCCCCTAGCTCCCTCATCTTGAACTCCAGCATGTTAGCTACCTCCTTCTCCGTCATTCCAACCCGTATCTCGAGGGATTCGAAGGCCCTCATGGCTATCGACGCGCTCTCCTTCATGAGCCCAAGCTCGTATTCACTCTTGACGATTCTCATCCTCCTCAACTGATCATCCAAGCTTACTAGAGCGGCGCTCTTCTTCCCTCTTTTGAACCTCTTTCTCACCTTCTCCACCTGCTCTTGCGATGACAAGAAGTCCACAGCTATCCTCCTAGAATCTCCATGTCGTTCTGCTACCAGATCGTAAACGCTAGGGTTAGTCACTTCCCTGCCACTAGTCCCATAGAATGGTTTCTGAACCTCCACATGGTAAGGGGACTTCTCCCTAGCAATCTCATCTCCAAAGGCGTACCTCGCGACCAAATAAGGATCACCATCTAGGGGGACGACCAGTAGTTGAGCCTCAGATGTCCCTGCCAGGTAAAGCATGTTACTAGGAGAGTTAATGAGGGAGAGGTCGATATTCCTCCTTCCCATCCACCTCCTTAGCCTGCGAATCCTGAGATCCAACTCACTCCTAGGATACATTTCGCGTCACCCGAATGGTCGAGTATGATGGACATGCCAGAGGGGATAAAGTTGCATCGTTAGACGTCTATGAGCTCCCCAACTTCTGGCAGCAACACCCTGTCTCTCATGCCCTTAGGTACATACAGGTCGAATAGATCCGGGTGCTCGGTGTGAATGGGGACTACAATGCCCGGATTGATCCTGTCCAGAACATCGGCTATCTGCCCAGGGGATAGATGTCCGGACACGTGAATTCGATAGTAGCGCTGGACCCCATATATCAGCAACCAGTTCATGAGCCTGTCCATAGAGAGGGCGCTCTCTTCACTGAAGGGCTCTGATCGGCTCATTACGAAGTCTATGTGGGGTTCTACGCCTAGTGGTATCTCGTACAGAAATCTCGTCGCATTACTGGTGACCACGAAGTAGGAGCTCTCGTCTCTAAGTAACTCCCTCCTTAAATCCCCCCATATAACCGATTCGGCTCCCCTTCTATCTTCCACCCTCTCGATGAATTCCACGAGGGACCTGGGCTCTCTTCCTCCCAACTTTACCTCTCTCCCTCCTTTCCTTCTCTTCCTTCTCCAGAGCAGGTAATCGCCTGGCAGTGGGAGGCCATGGATCCCCGCACCGCTCAATGCCTCCGCCATGAAACCAATCCTCTCGTCGACCACTAATTCCCTGCCTATG
>JACXSR010000043.1:0-8731 GCA_035319845.1 Thermoproteota archaeon | reverse complement strand
CGAGATGGGAGTGGACTTGGTGATAACCGGAGCGGATAGGGTGTTGAAGGACGGGACGACGTACAACAAGATAGGGACCTACTCCCTCTCCGTGCTGGCCAAGGAGCATGGAGTGCCATTCTACGTAGCGGCTCCTACTTCAACATTCGACCTGTATTCAAGGCCTGAAGACGTAAGAATAGAGATGAGAGATCCCAAAGAGGTGGCCTTCATAGGACACAGGAGGATAGCACCAGAAGGCGTCCACATAATCAACCCAGCGTTCGACAGGACACCTCCTAACAATATCACTGGCATAATAACCGAAAAAGGGGTTATAGAGAGCCCCTTGGATGAGGGAATACGCCGTCTATTCAGCCGAATCCGGGAGGCCTGACATCAACCACCTCCCTATTTACTAGGTTGGGTGGGACCTTCCCATTGAGGAAGGCGATCAGGTTGTCGGCAACCATCTCGGCCATCTTCGATCTTGTCTCGTGACTCGCGCTCGCGGCGTGAGGCGCGAGTACCACATTATCCAGCTTCAGTAGGGGGTCGTCTGGGGATATGGGCTCCTGCTCGAATACATCTAGGCCGGCTCCCGCAATCCATCCCTCCTTGAGAGCTCTGTACAAGGCCTTTTGATCCACGACTTTACCCCTAGCAGTATTTATCAGGAATGCTGTGGGCTTCATCTTCCTCAGCTGCTCCTCTCCGATTAGATGGTATGTCTCCGGAGTCAGAGGAACGTGGAGACTAACGTAATCGGACTCCTCGAGCAGCCGGTCTAGATCAACGAACTCAGCCCCTAGCTCCCTTTCTAACTCCTCCCGCCTGACCGAGTCGTAGTAGAGGATCCTCATTCCAAATCCCTTGGCCCTCCTAGCAACAGCGCTACCTATCCTCCCCATTCCAACTATACCCAGCGTTCTCCCATACACATCAGAACCGAGCATCATAAGCGGATGCCAAGCTACCTTCCACTTCCCCTCCCTCACGTACTTATCTGCCTCCACCACTCTCCTAGCGACGGCCAGCATTAACGCGAAGGTGAAGTCGGCCACCGTCTCGGTAAGCACCCCCGGAGTATTGGTAACGTAGATCCCCCTCTTGGTGGCCTCCTTGACATCTATGTTATCATAACCCACCGCGTACTGCGAGACGATCCTCAGCTTCGGGGCAGCATCGAAGACTTCAGCGTCTATCGGATCTGTGAGAAGCGAGACTAAGGCGTCAACATCTCGCACTCTCTCTATGATCACTTCCTTGGGCGGAGGAGCCTCGTCAGTCCAGAGATCAACTTCAAAATATTCTCTTATCTTAGAAAGTCCCCTCTCGGGGATCTCTCTGGTCACGAAAACCTTGGGTCTCATCGGACCACCTCTGAGAGAGGGTAGGAAAAGCTTTTAATCCTCCCTTCCCCGAGCTCGGTCAAGCATTTTAAGGGGATTCGGTCGTCTAGCTAGGTGGTCCGTATTTAGGTTAGGGCCAGAGAGGGAGGAAGGGAACCAAGAGTACAAGCTGAAGCTCGATCCCCAGTCGGAAGAGCGGATCGCGAAACTCATAACTCAACTGAATTACAGACTCAACGAAGGAGGGGGAGAAGCATTCTACGAGCTTGGAATATCTGATGACGGGCTTCCTGTGGGATTGACTGAAGATGAAGCTAGAAGGACGTTCGAGATCATGGACAGGATTGTGGAGGGGTTGGGAGCTAAGTACATGGTGGTTAGAAAGGAGAAAGCCTCTAGAGGATACGTGTACGAGCTACTGATAAGGAAAACTGTCGACGTTCCCCCTATCCAGATATCCATAGCTCTCTTGGGCAACGTGGATGCCGGTAAATCGACGCTAAAGGGCGTTCTCATCTCAGGGATACTCGATGACGGGGATGGACTAGCTATGAGCCAGGTCGCAAGGTATCTTCACGAGCTCAAGTACAGGAGATCCTCCTCAGTCACCTATCATATTCTAGGATTCGATGACGGGGGGA
The DNA here is from genome assembly GCA_035319845.1 of Thermoproteota archaeon. Classification (GTDB taxonomy): domain Archaea; phylum Korarchaeota; class Korarchaeia; order Korarchaeales; family Korarchaeaceae; genus Korarchaeum. The sequence continues at coordinate 6,759 of JACXSR010000043.1, read as the reverse complement.
AATCAGTTAACGACGAGTTAGAAGGGTACAACGAGTCCGAGATATACCTCAGATCCTCGAAAGTGATAATGCTGGTGGACTTGGCGGGCCACGAGAAGTATCTCAGGACCACTCTCAAGGGGGTACTGGGCTCGATGCCAGACTACGCGGCTATAGTCGTGGCTGGGAACGCGGGGCCCATAGGGAGTTTCAAGGAGCACCTGGGAATCTCCGTGGCCCTCAAAATCCCCTCATTCATAGTGATCACTAAGGTGGACATGACTCCCGAGGAGATTCTCTCCTCCAACATGAGGAAGGTGACCGAGTATCTCAAGCTGCCAGGGGTAAACAGGATTCCATACCCGGTAAAAAACGAGAATGATTGCGCTGTGGCCGCTAGGAACATGCCTCACGGTAGGATAACTCCAATATTCTTGGTTTCCAATGTCACTGGAGAGGGACTGGACCTTCTCAAGAAGTTCTTGAACCTCCTTCCCCCAAGATTGAACTGGAGCGACAAGGAGAGGGAGCCCTTTCTCACATACGTGGATGATAAGTTCAATGTTACGGGGGTGGGGCTGGTGATATCGGGACTTGTGGAGGCAGGCGCGATTTCCGTCGGTCAGAGGGCCCTGCTTGGACCGTTCGATGATGGCTCCTTCAGGACGGTCAGGGTGAAGTCCATTCACGTAAGCAGGATATCCGTGGAGAGGGTCTCTGCCGGGCAATTCGCCACATTCGCCATCACTAACGTGGATTATGATGAAGTAAGGAAGGGAATGGTCCTTCTAGATGTGGACGCCAAGCCTAGGGCCGTGAGAGAGTTCAAAGCCAGCATAAGAGTGCTCCACCATCCCACTACGATCAAAGTGGGGTACGAGCCAGTAATCCAGCTCAGGACGATTAGGCAACCTGTAAAACTAGTGAGCTCCCCGAAGCCCTATCTGAGGACAGGGGATAAGGCTGAAGTGGTGTTCCGGTTCGTCAGGAGGCCTGAGTACGTGAGGGTGGGGGACACATTCGTCTTCAGAGAGGGCAGGACTAAGGGACTGGGCAGGATAACGGGAATAGTGGAGTAGGTAGAAGTGAGAGTCAAGGTAGGTAGCAAGATCTACGAGAGATCGATTCCCGATCATCTCTTTAACGAGGTAAAGGAGAGAGTCAAGGCCTTATGCCGCTTCGATCCCTCAACCAAGACTTGGATCTTCGATCCGAGGAAGGCCCTGTGCTCCAAATGGGACATCTTAGTGGAGTTCTTCCATGTGCCAGAGGAGGAGATCAGGAGGGAGCTGGAGGAGTACAAGGCTAGGGTAGATGAAAAGCTCAGGGATATGATGAACAAGGGCTACTTCGCATTCCTCCCATGCGGGGAGGTGAAGAAACCATTCCGAGTGGAAGGGGGGCTGGCACTCCTTGATCTGAAGGAGGTGGAAAGTATCATAGCGAGAGAGGGACCTCTCAAGGCATACGGCCTCCTCCTCGGTTCTATAAACGGATACTATCTAGAGGAGCATATTAGAAAGCTGGAATCTCTCTTCTCATCCAAGAGAGTAGTTATCCTGAGGGACGCCGGCAGGAAGATGGTCATAGAGATACCCTACCCCGAGGAGGCCATCATAAACAGCTTAGAGCTCACTTCCAAGGTGAAGTACTACGTGAGAACCCTAAAGGATGTTCAGGTGAAGGAACTGACCGTATTAAAGAGGAGAGGCTATACCACGTTCGAGGGACCTTTCTTTATTCACCACAAGGTTCGTGAGATAGCTAAGAAGTACAATTACTCGATCTCGGACGAGGTGAACTGGCCGGATCAGGATGTGGCCCTCTATAAGGACTTCTCCCTTTATGATTTCCAGAAGCAGGCAGTCGATAAGTGGGAGAGCAACGGGAGATTTGGGACAGTGGTCATGCCTACAGGGGCCGGTAAGACCTATGTAGGCCTAGAGGCAATTTTTAGAACCTCCAAAAGCGCTTTGATCTGCGTGGTGACCGAAGAACTCGCCAAACAGTGGTCTGAGCTGATAATCGAGAAGCTCTCCTTCAAGCCGGGGATTTTCACGGGGAAAAAGAAGGAGATAAAACCGATCACTGTAGGGATTTACAACTCAGTGGCGAAACACATAGAAGGGATATTCGACAAGTTCAGCTTGATAATCTTCGACGAGGTCCACCATGTACCGGCCGCCACATTCAAGGAGATAGCCTTCAAGGCGAAGGCCAAGTACAGGCTGGGATTATCGGCGACTCCGGAGAGAGCGGATGGGAACCACCATCTAATATTCCTCACATCCGGGGAGGTCGTTTACAAGGTGGACTACGAGCAGCTCCTCTCCATGGGGTTCTTGGCCCCGGTGAGGCATCACATAATATATGTGGAACTCTCCCCGGATGAGAGGAGGCTGATGTCTAGGGAGATCCTGACAGCTAGGAGCGATGAAGAGAGGAGGCTGATCGAGAAGAAGTATGCTCTCAAGGCTAAAGCCAAGATAGAAAAGGTATTGGATTTGCTGAGGGATCTCAGGGACAGGAAGATACTCATATTCACGGAGTATATAGATCAAGCTGAGGAGATATACAGGAGGGCCAAGGAGGAGGGATACAAAGTCGAGCTACTCATAGGCAAGACCACTAACAGGGCCCAGATATTCGATAGGTTCAGGAGGGGCGATGTGAACATCATAGTGACCACTCGCGTGCTGGACGAGGGTATAGATGTACCGGACGCCGACGTAGCTATCATAGTGAGCGGCTCCGGATCACGAAGGCAGATGGCTCAGAGAGTTGGGAGAGTAGTTAGGGGGGCTCCCGGTAAGGTGGCGGATGTGTACGAGATAGTTACTAAGGGAACGATAGAGGAGAGGCTATCTAGGATGAGGAGAAGGGGTCTACCGATCTCCTCCCGGCGCAGGAGGGGCGCGAAATTTTAAAGTAATGAGTCCACATGAAGTTAGGTTAGCCTAACTTAGGGTATAAGGGGGAGGAGGCAATGGACGGGAAGTTATTACCTCTGATCGCTCTCAGGCCCGGTCAGAGAGGACGTATTGTTACGATGGGTGTGGGTAGGGGGAAGGCTAGGAGGTTAATGGAACTTGGCCTCCTCCCCGGAGAGGTGGTTGAAGTAATCTCAAACTCCGTGGGGCCCGTTGTCCTCAGGGTCAGAGGGATGACTCTGGCCTTAGGAAGGAACGTCGCCTCCCGCGTGTGGGTGGAGGTGATCCCGTGAGGGATATACTGGTGGCACTCGCGGGGTCTCCGAACGTGGGTAAGAGCACCCTCTTCAACAGGATAACTGGAGGCGATGTTCATGTCGCTAATTGGCCGGGCGTTACACTCCAGAGAGCAGAGGGGAAAACCGAGCACCACGGGATCACCTTAAAGATAATAGATCTTCCGGGGACCTACAGTCTCTCAGCGCAGGATATAGGGGAGCAGATAGCGAGGGAGTTCATAGTAGAGGAGAAGCCCGATGTCATAGTCATAGTTGTTGACGCTACTTCCCTCGAGAAGTCCCTCTACTTCGCCTTGATGGCCCTAGAACTCTACCAGAAGGCCGTGATAGCTTTGAACATGATAGATGCCGCCGAAAAGAGGGGAATACACATAGATACTGAGGGTCTAGAATCAAGATTGGGGGTCCCCGTCGTTCCGGTATCTGCCCTGAAGGGAATCGGATTGGGGGTCCTTTTGGACAGGATACTGGACGTGGCCTTGGGGAAGGTGAGGAGTTCACCGCTCAGGGTCGATTACAACGGTCTAGAGCCCTTCATTCACGATATAGAAAGGTTACTGAGGGAAAGAAAAGCTCTCAATAAATATCCAAGTCGCTGGGCTGCTGTTCGTCTCCTAGAAGGGGACGATGTCCTTCTGAAAGAGCTAAGACGGGAAGATCCTAGGTTAGCTGGAGAAGTGGACTCAATCAGGGAACGAGCCAAGGTCGAGCTGGGAGAGGATCCGGAGAGGATAGCCATAAGCTCCCGGTATTCATTAATAGACGAGATCGTCAGTTCCACAGTTACTAGGGTGAAGCTAGCTGCCCCCACAATCACCGAGAAGTTGGATGAATTGATGCTCCACCCAGTGGCAGGCCCCGTTGTATCCATCCTCCTGATCCTGTTCACGTTCTTCCTGATATTCGCTGTTAACACAGGCTTCCCACTCAACATAATACTGGATCACATGGGATACACGGAACTGGCCGCTCTCATAGAAGAATACAGCTTATCGGGTATTCTGGGCTCTTTATTTGATTGGTTATCGTCCACACTCTCGGAGTGGCTATCCTCCATGGGATATGCAAGCTGGATGGTGGGTCTGATCTCAGACGGCATAATAGGGAGCTTAGGCACGCTCGCATCCTTCATCCCACTCCTCCTTATGGCTTACATATTTCTAGGCGCCATGCAGGATAGCGGGCTCTTCCCTAGGGCAGCCGTATCACTAGATAACCTATTCAGAAGGTTCGGATTGAGCGGTAGGGCCTTCTTTCCCGCAGCTCTGGGAATGGGATGCAGCGTTGCGGCGGTGGTGTCTACGCGCGCGATGGACGACGACCGGGAGAGGATGGTCACTGCCATGGCTTCACCCCTCATTCCCTGCCAGGCCCGCCTTCTGGTACTACTGGCACTGGCATCCGCCGCCTTCGCCAACCCCTTGGAACAATCAGCGCTGACGATCTCCGTGTACTTCCTCAGCTTCATCCTATATCTACTGATCTCTAAACTCCTGAATAAGTTCCTGTTCAAGGTTGAGTACGCGCCCGATCTGGTCATGGAGCTCCCGCCCTACCACAGACCCAGCCTCAGGGTGATATGGTGGTACGCGAGGAGCAACACGGAGCACTTCGTGAAGAAGGCTGGATTGCTCATATTTATTTTGGGCGTGGCCACATGGTTTCTCCTGAATTTCGGGCCCACTGGATATCTATCCCATGGAGATATCTCCAAGAGCTATGCAGCCATTCTGGGTAACCTGCTAACCCCAGTTACATCTCTCATAGGTCTGCCAGATTGGAAGTATGCTCTCGCCTTCGAGGTGGGATTTGTGGCGAAGGAAGGTCTCCTCATAACCTTCTCTAGCATAACAGGTGCAGCCGATCCCGTGGAGGCTTTGAGGTCCATGGGAATAACCCCCCTCAAAGCAGTGTCCATGGCCTTAGCCATGAACTACTATGTCCCCTGCCTTGCTACCGTTGCAGCTCTTTTCTCCGAGTTGAGAATAGGCAAATACGTCCTGCTGACAGTGGCGATCGAGATCGCGCTAGCGCTCCTCTTGGCTGGGACGGCGTACTGGGTGGGCACCTTGATGGGATTCTCCTGAGGACCAAATTTTAATTTCTCAGCCGTTATAAAACTCGATGGACGAACTGGATGCCCGAATACTTGATGAGATTATAAAGAATGGGAGGATTACTCTAACCGAGCTTGCGAAAAGAGTAAAAGCTCCCAGAACCACTTTAACCTCTAGATTCAAGAAACTGGTCGAATCAGGGTATGTGAAGGGCTTTACGGCAATAATCAATTACAAGAAACTCGGATACCAACTAACGGCCTTTGTCCTAGTTCAAATAAGGAGGGGAAAACCGGTAGGTGACAAGTCCAATCAGGAGATCTTTATAGAAAACATAGCAGCTGAATCGGAATCAAGGCCAGATCTCCCGTGGATAGAGGAGGCTCACATAATCACAGGAGATTATGACATCCTTCTCAAGGTGAGGGCGCGTAACATGGACGAACTGACGCGATTCCTAGTTACGGAGCTGGCGAGGCATCCAGATGTGGAGAGGACACACACCCTCATGGTTCTCAAGAGTCCCCATGAAGGCCTCTTCCCCATGAGCAAGATCTTCAGCGCCTCTCCTTGAGAAGGGCCAACAACGGTATCTCGGACAACAAACGCTCTTCCAGCCTATCCCATAGTATCCGAGGCTTCCCCTTGGCATTAGTCCTGATGACTCTCTCCGGAGTGACTATCAAGTACACGGGCATATCATGCTCCTCTCTTGGGACTCTTTCAACTATCTGTAATTCGTGCACGGTAGTGGCAACCGGAGTGTCCTCTGATATTGCACCGATCTCCCCTAAGATACCGTATTCGATGTCGGAGAACCCATGCCCCTTACCCAACCTCCCTCCATTTGGATCAACCGCCACGGATCCAGTGACTTTCATATCGATGCGGGGGACATCGAGACCCACCTTCCTCCCATACTTGAAAGCTCCCTTAATCGTGGAGGCGCGTTCGTAATTGGTGGGAGCTATTTCCTTTGGATCAAGCACTAAAAATCCTTCCCTGAGTCTAGGGGTCGCCATTATCACCAGTTTACCCTGCATGAGACCTAGCATCCTAACGAACTTCTGGGGAGAATCTGGGTTGATGAACACTACTCCAGCCGATCTCCACTCAGGCTGAAGGGTCAAGTTGATCGCAGCCCTTTCAGCTCCTCTGAAATTGGGGATCCGACCCCTTACGGGCTTGGGAAAGAGCGCCACACCCTCCCTCTCCAGCCTCTCCCAGACCATCTCCCTAATTCTTCGCTTCTCCTCCTTCACATCCATCGGCTCCGAAGTCCCTAGCTAGCTTAAATAATGACCCTAGGGTAAGGCCCGATGAGTTTCAGGGAGAAGATACTGGAGCTCCTCATGAACTCTGAGGAGCCGCTATCTGTCGATCAAATAGCTAGGGAACTTGGAATGGACCCAAGGGAGTCTAGAGAGATCTACAGACACTTAGAACACATAGCAAAGACTGCTAGAGCTAAGTACGGTAAGGTGCTCCTGATGG
>JACXSR010000175.1:0-8742 GCA_035319845.1 Thermoproteota archaeon | reverse complement strand
CCATCGTTACCCTCATCCACAGGAAATACCACGAGGACCCGATACTGAACGCGGGATATGACGCGCTTATACTCTCATCACTGGCACTGGCCTTCCTCAACGGGGCCTTCGAATCCTTCCACGGTGCGGTGGCCACGGGGATGGGCCTCAACCCCCTGCTAAAGAGCCCCTGGATATATCCTCATCCGCTCTCGACCTTCACGGCCTACGGCCTAATCGCTGCCTCCGCCGTTTCCCTGTACAGCGGTCATGAGAGGGCCGGTGATCTCTTGGCTAGGACCGGCTGGCTCTTATTGACCTTGGGAATTGCGATAGGCGGATATTGGAGCTACGTGACTTTCGGATGGGGAGGTTACTGGGCTTGGGATCCAGTAGAAACGGCTGAGCTCACCCCATGGCTGGCTCTGACGGCAGCCTTCCATGTGAAGTCCCTTGACAGGAAGCTCTCATACGCCACCCAGATGGCCGCTGCGGGGAGCGTCTTCCTAGCCATACTAGTTACGAGGGTAGGTATCTCCCCTCTCCACAGCTTCGCCTCCCCTCAATCCCTGACGAGCGCGTTAACTCTGGTCCTCACCTTCCTCTTCATAGCTGAGGGGATAAGGGGTTCCAAGGGGGCAGGATCAGGGATAGGCAAGGTAACCTCGAGCCCCTACAGGACGGGACTCGTCATATCCTACTTCTCCCTCTTCATGATGTTCTTGGTGCTGTTCTCCGTCCTCGCCGGAGGGTCCATAGGGAGCGCCTTGGGGATGAGCATCGATGTCCCCCAGATGGACTCCGGGATCGACTTCTTCCACCCCATCCTCTTTCCTTTCGCCCTCATGCTGATGGTATCACTCCCACTATGCACCTTGGGGGCGAAGCTGGGATGGAGGGAGATACTGGGGATAATAGAGGGTCTCTCAATAGTATCAGCCATCCTCCTCTATCTGACCTTCAAGAGGGACATAATCTGGTCTCCAGCGAGCTCCCTGACCACGAATGCGATGATATCAATACTATTACCTTTCACGGTGGCCGGCCTGTTCTCCGGGCTCGGCGCCCTCTACATATACGCTAGGGACAAGATGGGCACTATGTCCTCCATCTCGCTGCTTCACGCGGCCATGGCACTAACAATGCTGGGAATACTGATGAGCGGACCATTCGCCTACAACAGATCCTATTTCAAGGACGTGACTCTTCCCTACGGCCAGGAGATGGAAATCGACGACCTGAAGATGGAGCTTAAGGGGTACGAGTACAGCCTCTATGGTGGGAGCGTCGACCTGTACACCCCGTACGCTGGGAAGTCCGACATTTACAGGAGGGCCAGTCTTACCATGCTGGTCTTGGTGACGAATTTCGGTGAGGCCCTGAAGGAGGTGAGGAAGGGGGAGAGTAGGCTGAGGGAGAGCGGTGTACTCGGGCTTTACGAATCCTTGAGAGGTGGAGTGAGGACCAGCGGTAGCTATCAAGCTGTGGCTCGAGCCACCTTGACCAACGTCACTAACGCTTCCAAGGAGGTAATGGAGTTAGGGGAACTGTCCATCTCCATATTAGATCCTACCCTGGCCGCCTTCTTGGGTGCTAGGGGAAATACGACCTCGCTCAGGATGATAGCGGTCGGAAACATCACGTTGGATGGAATGGAGGGAATAAAGGTCACCCCGGCCGTGATGGTGAACCTGACGTTTCAACGCCCCCTTCTACTGAATATTCGAGACGGGACACTGGAGATCAAGAGAGCTTCCTTGGTATTCTTCGACATGCTCAAACAAACTCACTCGCTACCTAAAAACGTTGATGGGAAGTTGATTGCCCCGAACTCCACCTTAGTGATCGAGGAGGGGCTGTATCATGGTGCGAAGGACGTGAAGGTTCCTGCTGAGTTAGAGGGCAGAGATGTGGTCCTTTACGTGGCATTCACCCAAGGAACCATCTCATCCGATGTGCTGAAGATACTGGAGGAACACGGTCTCTCAGATCTCCTCACTAACGATATCTTCGTCTCTAAACTTCTAAGCGAATTACTCCCAGGAAACTGCAAGGAACTCATTCACTCTCATCAGGAAGCAATGTTCGAATGTTTGGGCTATCTTCCAATACCTAAGGAATTGCCGGAGGGCGCCAAACTCACACTAGTCCTCGAATCAGGTGGCTCCGAGAGGTTGCTGGAGATAAGGTTCGACGCTAATGGTGAGGCCCAAGGCATACATGGATTGGTGGCACATGTCCTGCCGATTCAGGAAGGCATTGGGGACCTTTATCTGGTGTTCAACCCCCCGGTCATCAAGGACAGGAAGTGGAGCATAGGATTCCATGAGCTGATGGTTTACTACCTCCATGAATCCTATAAGGGACTCTCTGAGGAGCAAAAGCTCGCTCTCGCATCCCTATTCGCTTCTGCCTACCTAGGGCAATCGGTTCAGGAGGAAATGATGCTCCCCTACACACTAGACCTCTACGACTTGGCGCATCGGTTTGATCCAGCCAACTCGACGTTGAGGGTCTCCGGTGCCTTCCTCCAAGTTAAGGTGATACCCTACGTCTACCTGCTGTGGTGGGGTATCATCCTGATGTCCATATCGGAGTTTTACCTGATTGTGGAGGGGTTGAGGAGGTCACGATCCTCAACCCCAAATCGCAAAGAGCTGGAAAGCGAGCCAAAGGAGGATGGGAAGGGTGAGCCCGGGCAGGGATCTCCTAGCCCTGTAGAGAGCCCATAAAGTCACTAGAATACCTATGTTCAGGGCTATCAGGGGTAAAAGGGCTAGATTAATGGGTAGAGATCTGAGGGAGACGGCCGCAGCCATGGAGTAGCAGAATACATCCCCGACTCCCATGGATACATCCCCGTGGAAAACCATGAGGGGATCCAATGGTTCCTCCTGAGATACCATCAGAAGCTCGCTCAACGGACCTCTGAAGACCGAGTAAGCGTCGTACAGGGCGAGACCTCCTAGAAGGAAGTATATGAAGAGATCATTGAAGAAGACCACGAAGAGATAGGCTAGGGATGCAGAGAGAAGGGACTTGGCTAGATTACCCAGTAGATCCCTGCGGAAGCTGAGCCAGGCGACGAGGATGGAGAGGAGTAATTCAAGCGACCATGGAAGCGGAAGGAGGGCGCCTAGAAGGGTGTCTAATGAGACAAACGTCGAATAAACGAAGAAAACCCCAATTATGATCCTTATCAATCGAACCCTTCTCCTCCTGACCAAGTAGACCATTAACACAGCCATACCAAACACTAGCGCTATATACGCTAGGGAAAGGCCGGCAGATTCTTGAACCGACAATTCGACCTCTGGCTGGGGCTTGGTGTTTAAAACCACTAGCCCAGCGAATATCTCTGCCAAAAGAGGCCAGAGAATGACCGTATACCTCTTCACCTGTGACCCTCCTTCCCTTCGAACATCCGTCCACTTGATGACCACAACTGGCCAAGAGGTTTAAATTTCTTTACGAGTAGATAGAGGCTAACAGGGTGCTTAAAAATATGAAGGAGGAGGTCGTGGCAGCCGAAAACCTCAGAAAAAGCTACGAAACCTACCTGAGGAAGGGACTGTTTCACAGGGAGAAGAGGGTTGTAGAGGCTTTGAAGGGAGTTTCCTTTCGCATATTCAGAGGTGAGGTGTTTGGACTGCTCGGACCCAACGGGGCAGGAAAGACGACCACGGTGAAGATACTGAGCACCCTCCTGCTGCCGGATTCAGGAGAGGCAACAATCCTAGGATACGATGTCGTCAAGGAGGCAGTGGAAGTGAGGAAGAGGATAGGCGTTTCACTCACTGTCGAGAAGGGTTTCTTCTGGAAGTTGACTGGAAGGGAGAACCTGATGTATTTCGGCATGCTGTACGGTTTGGATGGATCGGAGCTTAAACAAAGAGTTCAGAAGATGCTAGAGCTCGTTGGATTGGAGGAACTGGGTTCATCGGACAAGCTATACGAGGAGTACTCCCTTGGGATGAAGGCCAGGCTGAGCATAGCGAGGGCCCTGCTCACGGATCCCGAACTGTTGATACTGGACGAGCCCACTTTAGGGCTGGATCCACCATCAGCTAGACTTCTAAGGGAGCTCCTCATCAGAATAGCCCATCAAGAGGGAAAGACTGTCTTGATAACGACACACAACATGTTCGAAGCGGAGATAGTGTGCGACAGACTGGCCGTAATAAATGAGGGAACCATAGTGGCCATGGACACGGTGAACGGCCTGAAGAAACTAGTGTCAGAGGATATAACCCTCGAGATGCTAGTCGTGCTGCCCGCGAGGGTCAGCCTCAGTGATCTCAAGGAGGAGATATCGAAGGTGGTGTCGGGGAGGGTGGAGGTTGATCCGACGGAGGAGGGTACTAGGATAAGGGTCGTCATGAAGCCCTCGGAGAAAGAGCAGGCCACTCAAGAGATGCTCAGGAAACTTCACTCAATTGGGTGCTCCGTGAGGAGGATAGAGGTGAAGGAACCCACCTTGGAGGATGTCTTCATCGAGCTGACGGGAGGAAAATGAGATGGGTATGTGGACCCTCCTAAAATCGGGGCTGGTTCTGGACATATACTTCTTCAAGAACAACAGGGCCCAGCTGATCTCAATGTTCGCATGGCCCTACATACTTCTAGCGCTCATGCTTGGTATGGGGTTCCTCTTCGGGTCCGCAGAAACCTTCAAATCCAATGTGGGGGTCGAAGCGGATCCAGTGGTGTTCTTCGTTGCCTCGACGTTGATAGCTATGACCTCCATATCGGTCATGTGGGAGGTTGGGGGCACGGCTCTCTATCACAGGTGGATAGGGACGCTCCCCTACGTGCTGATCGCACCCTACAGGACATCTATCACGTTGGTGATGTCCTACATACCGAGATACCTCCTCTGGTCTTTCATGCAGCTAGCAGAGTTCGTTCCCGTGCTTATATGGAGGGAAGGGTTGGTAGGAGGGCTCTCTGACGCGCTGGTAATGGGTCTGGCTATCGTTATAGGGATGCTGCCCCTACTGGGTTTCGCGGCGATATTCGGTTCGTTCCTCCTGACGATAAAAGAGGAGACTAATGTGCTTAACTGGCTCAACCCTATAATTCTCATACTGTCTGGGGCCTTCTACCCAGCCTACCTCTTCCCGATCTGGGCTAGGCTCCTCTCCATGCTCCTGCCGACCACCTACACATTCGAGCTGGCGCGCCTATCCTCTCTACTCGGGGCTCCGAAGCTAGCGGAGATGACCTTTCTGATCGCCATCCTCTTGGGAATGTCCTTCCTTTACAATGCGTTATCCTTCACGCTCATGGGAAAAGCTGAGAGGAAGGCCCTGAGGAGCGGGGCGGTGTGATCATGTGGGTGAAGGTGAAGGCGATAATCTGGCTCCACACCCTGAGGCTCTGGAGGTACGGGATGAGTTTCATCAACATGATACTCTCCGAAGTGCTCTGGATACTCCTCTTCATCATGGGTGTTCTCCTATTTGTACCTCCAGAGCACTTGACCGTGGCTCTGAGGATGGCCTACTGGACCATCGCAGCTTGGAGCGTCATATCCAGTTTCTCCTCGCTCGTGGGTGGGTGGACTTCCTTCTTCATACTAATGGGAATGGTCGAGGAGCACCTGCTCAGGAACACCTCCCCCTTCACGACGATAATCGGGAGGGTACTCACTGGAACTACGGTCTCCTTCGCCATAATAATAGCGATGGGCTATGCCTTCGGCTGGATATTCGGTAGAGTGCTCATGACAGTCGAGCAACCGTCCCTCATGCTTTCGGCCTTCATTTTACTGATCGTGGAGAGCCTTTCCTATGCGCTCTCGATCTCGGCCACCTCCATGAGGACGAGCATATCAGAGCAATTCTTGGAGATCCTCAACTTCGGGATAATCGGTCTGCTGATAGTCCCCGTGAGCGCTCTGCCCGAGTACGCGAGGCTGATCTACCTAGCGATTCCCTATGTAGCCCCCACATACATGATCAAGGTGTCTGTGGGTGGTGAGAATCCAATTCTCACGAGGGAAGCGGCGCTGATCGGCGCTGTCGAGTCGGTACTGATGGCCTTCATTGCCCTCAAACTCATAAGATCCGTGGAAGAGCATGTGAGGAAAAACGGGGTGAGGGCGGTCGGCTTCTGGTGATGGAAGGACGATCTTCAAGGGAGGGTGAGTTATGTCCAAGCCGGACGAGGGGGTTGAGGCGCCTGATTTTTGCCTTCTTGATCAGGACGGACGGAGGGTCTGCCTCAGCGACTTCAAGGGCAGGTGGGTAGTCCTCTATTTTTATCCGAAGGACAATACGCGCGGGTGCACGCAGGAAGCCAAAGATTTCACCGATCTGATCGAGGAATTCGAGAAGCTAGGGGCTGTGATACTCGGAGTGAGCCCTGACTCGGTGAAGAGTCACAAGAGGTTCCGAGAGAAACATGGGCTCAGGGTTAGACTCCTCAGCGATCCCGAAGGGGAGGTAATGCAGAAGTACGGGGCATGGGGCAAGAAGAAAATCGCGGGGAGAGAGTACTTCGGAGTGATCAGGAGCACATTCCTCATAGACCCTCAGGGCAGGATTAGAAAGATCTGGCCTAGGGTTAGGGTCAAGGGACACGCTGAGGAGGTCCTTAACACCCTTAAATCCCTCACTTCCTAGCTACCAGCAGGTAACTTGCCATACTTCCCTCTTTAGCTTCCTCTATCTCCAATCCGAAGCTTTCAACGAGACCCTCCACCTGATTCAACGAGAAAAAGTCGGAGGAGATGCCAAACACTCTCTCCATCACCTTCAAAAGCTTGGTTACGAGTTTACTCCCGTCGAAGTCGAACACCGCCAGAAGACCACCTTCCCTGAGGACCCTTGCCCCTTCCCTGAGGGCCTCAACCCTGCGGGGTATATGGTGGAGGGAGTCGAAGAAGTAAACCAAGTCGAAGTAGGAATCCCTGAAGGGGAGGCAGGAGGCGTCTCCCACAACGACATGAATCTTAGGAGAGCCCAACCTCTTCCACGCCTTCTCAGCCATGGCCCCCTCTATCTCCAAGAGGAAGGCCTCCTCCACATATGGTGATATCAGCTCGACAGCTATCCCGTACCCAGCCCCTATATCTAGAACCCTCCTGGCTCCTCTTTCCCTCACCAGCTCCACCAAGGGTGTATAGAATCCCTTGACCTTAGATGTGGAGTACACCAGCCTATATGCTAGGGGTTCCCTCCCTTTCATGACTCCCCCACCACCAGAGCGCCAGCGAGGCGGAAGCGAACTCCCTAACATCGTCGTAGGTTGGTATGCCCGCCCTCTCCAGCAAGGCCCTCTTATCCCTAGTGTAGCTTCCACCCGCCGCGAACACCAAGAGGGGCTTGCTACTGGTATCGAAACGGGATAAGACCTCAGCAAATTCGTCCTCCAGCGGGGAATCTTGGAAAACGACGAAAACTCCCAATAAACCGACTTCTTCGGCTTTAGCCAATATATTGAGGGCGTTCATGTAATCAGACGTGCTGGCGCTCCCGGTGAGATCTATAACGAAGTCTCCCACTAGGGCATAGGGAGGAAGCGATTCCCTGAGCTCATCCCTAGTATCATCACTCAGCTGGGTCAGGGGGACCTCCCTCATCGCGAGCTCGTCAGCAGCCATGACGCAGGGCCCCGCTCCGTTAGTCACCATGACGATTCCGCCGTCTCTCATCGCCGGTTGCTTGGCCAAAGCCTTTATTGAAGCATAGAGCTCACCGAAGGAGTCGACCAATAGCGCGCCTGCTTGTCTCAGGGCCGATGAGGCCACCTCGTGCCTCGCTACCATCCTACCGGTGTGGGATACGGCCGCTAAAGAGCCTTTCTCCGTCCTGCTCGCCTTGTAAACAACGACAGGCTTACCTGCATTTCTCACCGACTCCATGAGCTCCCTTCCTCGGGTGAAGCTCTCTACATAGACCCCTATGACCTGAGTTTCCTCGTCCTCAGCGAGGTAGGAGATGAGATCAGCTTCATCCACATCAGCCCTGTTTCCCAAGCTCACCATCTTGCTTACACCCAAGTGATCCTCAGCGGCCCAGTCCAAGAAGGTAGCTCCGAAGGTACCGCTCTGACTCAGAAACGCCACGACCCCCGGACCAGGTCTACCCATCCTCTCATGAGGCTGGAAGGAGGTATCCACCCTGCTGTGCCCATCGAACACGCCTATGCAGTTTGGGCCGATGATCCTCATCCCGCCCTCTCTAGCCAGCCTCACGACTTCCTCCTCGATCCTCTTGCCCTCGAGCCCAGCCTCGCCGAAGCCACCCGATATTATGACCGCGGCCTTGACGCCCTTCCTCACGCAATCCTTCACCGCCTCAACTACCGCTCGGGCTGGTAACGTGATTACGGCCAGATCGATCTCATCAGGAATGTCGAGTAGGGATGGATAAACCTTGAGCCCGAGGATCTCCTGGGCCCTAGGATTCACCGGGTATATCTTTCCGGAGTAGCCTGTCATCAGGAGGCTTCTGAGGGATTCATGGCCTATTTTACCCGGTTTGGAGGATGCCCCTATGAGGGCTACAGCCTTAGGCTTGAAGAAGTAATCTAAGGGATGCGTTCTTCTCATCAGGTGACCTTCATAAGACCACACGTAAAAAAGTAGCATTCGATGGCCTTCCGACATGAACCCGCGGGATTAAGGTTAAACCCTTCATTGATCATGTTAGAGCGATCTAAGAATGCGGGACCCATCGAAGGCCCGGTCCATCCTCCTGTTTTCCATACTCTTGATATCGTATCTGGCCATCGCGAGTGACCACACTCCACACTCGG
>JACXSR010000121.1:0-8892 GCA_035319845.1 Thermoproteota archaeon | reverse complement strand
CTACGCTTTACCCCTATATAGGGGGGCTTGTGGAGGCATATTCCAAGCGGGGGATGACCACATTCATCGTCACGAATGGTACCCTCCCGGAGAGGCTAGAAAATCTGGAGAGAGAGCCTACTCAACTTTATGTCACCGTTCCTGCCCCTAATGAGAGACTTTACATGGAAATAACTCGTCCGCTGTGGCCTGACGCTTGGTCGAGGCTTCAGAGAACACTTGAGATGCTCCAGTCCTTCTCTTCCCCGACTGTCATGAGGATACCCCTGATCAAGGGGTTCAACATGGATGATAAGGTATTGCAGGAGTTCTCCCGCCTGATAAGGGAGTCCCAACCCACCTATGTGGAGCCCAAAGCATACATGTGGGTAGGTTACTCTAGGAGGAGGCTAGGAAGGGAGAATATGCCCACCCACGAAGAGGTCAGGGCCTTCGCATCAAAGCTAGCTGAACTAACTGGCTATAACATCTTGGATGAGTCTCCTGAAAGTAGGATAGTGCTCCTATCTAGGTTGGATAGGGCGATAAGGTTCTACTAAGGTGATTACATGATAGATGGGTTCGTCCTGCTTCTAGGGGGGCACGTATTCAGAGGTATCCCAGAGGGAGATTTCACCCTAGTTGAGAGAACAGCCAGAATCGTTAGGGACCTCTCCAAAGCTAGAAAGTTGGCAGTAGTTACGGGTGGAAGCGATACTGCTAGGAGGTACATAGGGGCCGTAGGATCGTTAGGTGGGAGTAAGTTCCTGCAGGATCAAGCCGGGATACTCGCTACGAGATTGCATGCCTTAGTCATGATAGCGGCGCTCGGGGAAAGAGCTTTCCCCAAGGTGATTGAGGATTATGACGATGCCGTCTTGGCTCTCCAAGTGGGTAAGATACCCGTGTCTGGCGGGATGCAGCCTGGACAATCAACCGATGCAGTCGCGGCGTTGATGGCTGAGCGGCTCGGGTTGAACCTCTTGGTGAAGATGACCGGTGTGGACGGGGTTTATGATAGGGACCCCACCCGCTATCCTGATGCCAGAAAGATAGAGGAGTTATCTTACGATGATTTGGAGAGTATTCTTAGGGATAAGCTGTATCATCCGGGTAGGTACGAGCTTCTCGACGCATTGTCAATCAAAATACTGAAGAGATCGTCTATCTCAACGATAATTTTAAGTGGGGATGAACCTGAGGCTCTACTTGACTTGGTGAGTGGTAAGAGAGCGGGAAGCTTGGTTAAACCGAGGTGATCTCATGTTAAGATCCTCTAGGAGTTGGCGAAGGAGTAGAACTACTATATCTAGGAGGAGAAGGAGGGGGTTGCCTCCTGCTTTAAAGAAGACGCTAGTAGAGGCGGTATACGGTGTTCTCTTCGCGGTGTTTACCTTCCCGATAGCGCTCTTCATAGCGGAGTTAGGGGTGTGGGTAATGATAGTGTGGATGCAACCTTACGACACCATAATGGGAAACTTCTACCTAGTGCTCGTGATGATTCAGGCGCTTTTCTTACTGATACCGGCTTATAATAAGCAGCCAGTGCGTCTTATAGTGGCAGCCCTCACGGCCTACATCATATGGTCCGTCTTAGTAGGTGTGGCGGAGTTCCATCCGATAACTTCGATGTTCGGGGAACTACCATACTGAGAATAAGGAGGGAAAATGGTGCTCCGGCCGGGATTTGAACCCGGGTCTGGGGCTCGAGAGGCCCCTATGCTTGACCGGGCTACACCACCGGAGCCCATGGCCAAGGGATGTGTATGGGAAATATAAATGTTTCTGGCCCTCACTCCAAACTATCTGGCCTAGTAGTAGTTATAGGGGCGCCTGCATCGGGTAAGAGTACTCTATGCAAAAAATTGGCTGAAGTGCTGGGATGTCGATGCATTAACGTCGGTGATATGGCCAAGGAGAGGGGGTATATACAGGGAAGGGATAACGACAGAGATACGTTGATTCTGAACGAGGAGAGTATAAGGGAGGAAATTTCGAAGATTCTTGAGACGGAGATGTGCTTGGTAGTTGAGACCATCTCGCCATTCGCTGTACCTGCCGATAAAGTGGTTTTGGTGGTGGTCGTGAGGTGTAAACCCTCCGCGCTTTTTGATAGACTGAGGCTGAGGGGGTATCATTACCTCAAAGTCAGGGAAAACGTTGAATACGAGGCTATAGATGGTCCCCTACAAGATGCTCTAGAGATCGCTGAATGGGACAAAATAGTGCAGGTCGATGGTTGCAGCGACGATCTCGATGAGGAGGTTAAATGGGTTTTGATGAAACTTGAGGGTAGATCCAGAAATAGGAAGTTTAACTGGACAGAGGACTTCATGTCCCTACTAGAACGCCTCACTCACTATACTCAAGGAAAGTAGAATTGCTCTCCCTGCATTACCCTCTCAACTACTTTGGGATCGAGTATTTCCTCTTCAGGTGGCGCGATTCTCACCGTTCTAATGTATTTGGGAGTGGAGATGATGCACTCGCCAGTGGATAGTCTAGATATCCTCTCAACTATCTCCCTCTCATTTATCAGGGATCTTATCTCCCTCAGATCCTGCGGCGAGTCTATTCTATGGATTATCTTCGTGCCAGCATTCCTGATGACTCCTCCGGGCATTTCTGATATGTTTTGAGATATGAGGATCAAAGAAACTCCGAATTTCCTGAGCTCCGAGAACAGCCTGTCAATGATATCCATGCCGGTGGCATCTCTGTAGTTAGGGAGGAGCTTCTCAGCCTCCTCGATGATCACCACAAGCTTGGGAGAATTTGATTTCCTTTCCTCTCTCGCGAACATATCCTTAAGCCTTTTTAGGATGAAGAACACGGCAATTTGCTTCAAAATATCGCTCTCTACATCCCCCATCTCTATGAGTGAAATTGTCTCCCCTACTACCCTTTCATTGATGTTATCGCATTCGAAGATCTTAGCACCTGGTGAGCTGACTATGGGCTCCAATTTCCTAAGTAGTGATGCTTTACTCTCCTCCTCGGCGTGGGAACTTGGTTCTAGACTTCTTACCATCTCTACTAAGTCTTTGAGAGTGGGTTCTACTCCGCCTGACGAGAGATCTCTCAGCCTCTTGAGCGCTTGATTTAGGAGATAGAATTGAGAAGGTGTGAGCTCAAGTATGGAGGATAGCGTTTCGACCGTTAAGAAGGTCGCTCCCGGATCTTGCAGGTGTGCTAAGGGATTTATGCATGTGGGAGGCAAGCCCTCCTTAGTAGAGAAGATTCTGCCCCCCAGTTGGAACACGAATCCCTTATATTCCCAGTGTATGTCCAATATGAGGGAAGGGATGCCGAGATTCCATGCCTCGTAGATGATTCTTTTGGCAGTGGTTGTTTTACCGGAGCCAGTTTGGCCAACTATGAGGATGTGTCTAGTGAGATCCTTGAGAGATATGCCGAATGGCCTCCCGGCGCTCTCTCCCAATTCGATTAGTGGGATGTCAGTTTTTTCTTCATTCCTCACTCTGATAGAGGGTCTCTCGCTTTCATAACCCATGCGCATTATCTCAGAAAACAGTTCAGGATCTGGTCTCACCCTCTGGTCGATCTCTACCTTTATTCCCTCTATGGAACTGTTCAGTGCGGATACAGCTGCTTTTATCATGCTCTGGGTTTCCTCGAGATTATCTAGCTTCTTCCAGATAAGGCCACTTAGAAAAAGGCTACCCTCCTGCCTCCATGAGAGGAAAGTCCTCCCAGGCCACCTGTTAATGATTATGGTGATCCCTACCCCTAGGTCCTCGAGCATATCACTTAGAGAAGTGAGATCTAACTGAGATTCATCTCCTTTTATCTCTATCTTCAGAGGAGATACCAGGAATGTCCCCTTTTCCGTGCTCACAGGAGTTGAATTAATGGATAGGCTCCCTCCTCCCTTCCTGAGTCTGAGGAACACGGTTATTGAGAGGGGAACCATCGTGAGGACGGCTAAGTACCCAACTATGAGCGACGGATCTATAGGTGTAAGGGAGGGCCCTCTCTTGTAAATCCAGAGACTTACTAGCACGATAAGGGTAGCTATGATTGGTAGATCCTCTCTATCGATCTTCATAAGAGGATTCTCCTCTCCAGAGACTCTAACCTAGATTCTATTTCTCTTATTTTGGCGAGGATGTCATCCAGTTTGAAGAATAGGTACTCTATTTGGTGTTCCAAAGATTCTAGCTCGATCTTGTCCATTATCTCACCAAACCCAAGACCTTAGAAATCGTTGACCTATTGGCTCCGAGCAGATCGGCTATCATTCCTTGAGAGAGATATCTCATTCCCACCTTCTTCCCGGCTAAGTACACAACTGCAGCGGCTATGTACACGGGATTTCTTCCGATCAGGGCAGATCGCTTCCTGCTCCTCAGTTCCCTCAATTCCTTGATCGCTCTTATCCTAAGTCTCTCCAGAAGAATCCTTGAATCCAACTTACCAGAAGCCTTTTCCAGCTTACCCATGAATTCCTGATTTCTGGACATCTTGGCTATCAGATAGTTTACGTAGCCTTCCCAAGGGATGTCCCTCCTAGGTATGAGTCCTTCAAGCCTTCCCACATAGAAAGCCACTTTAGAGGGGGATACCCTAATAGAGAGGCGTTTTGTTGCCTCTTTTATGGGAATAGGTGAGCCATATAGTCTGCTACCCACTATTAATGCCGCTAAGAGGATGGATTGTGTGTGAGCTTTGCCATAAGATGAGTTATAGGCTCTTAAAAGCTCTTCAGCAAGCTTGATGGCTTTATCCGGTAGGCCCAGCTCTCTGGCTAGGTGCTCTAAGGATCTGCTCCTAGTAGTCATTGGAGAATCATTGCGATCGAATGCGCTGGGCACTAGATCCTCATCAACTATGGACCCGCAATTCTCGCAGACCAGTAGTCCCCCTTCGCGGCGTAGCGCGGATCCGCATAATGGGCATCTTCTCATACGTTATTAGATAGATTTCGTATTATTTTAATCATTTCTTGCATAGAAGTTAAATAAAATTTTCATAAATGCCGGGATACTTCACTTGAGAAGCTTCATCACGAAATATACCTCCTTCCCCTCCTCCAAGTTGAACGGGTTCTTCTTATAGGACATCCTCAGCCATAGACCGTGAAAAGATATTTCAATCCTCTTCTCTCCCTCATCCACCTTGTAGACAACTCCTTTCATGATTAGATCGCCGTCAGATTCTTCACCGATGTCTATCAGGACTTTCGATCCCTTCTTCAAATCGATTAGGTTTCTAGGGAGCTCTAGTGAGAGGGAGATGGATCCATCCTTGGACTTGAATCGAGCTACCTCTATGTCAAACACGGGATCCTTATCTAGGGCATCCAGAATAGCCTCTATTCCCATCAAACTTTCACCTCTCCATTGCTACGCCCTACCGTTAATAAAACATCATCCCTAGGTTGTGAAGGGGTCGATGTCGCTCACATTGATACTAGAAAGGAATGCTGAGATAAGAAGGTACGCTAGAAATTCCCTTCCTAGCCCTAACCCTTTGGATGTGGAGGATTTGGTTGATAAGGTGGGCGAGTTACTAAATCTAATGGGTAGGGAGATCCCGGCATTCAGCTGGGAGGAAGATGTTCCTAGCATCCTGAAGGTCAAGGTAGTACTTGCCCTCTTGACGGAAGAGTTGAGATCATTCACCTTAGAGGCTACTATGGCTAACCTTTAGTAGCTATGTATACTTTCAAGAGCCGCTCGTCCACAACTATCATTTCCCTTATGTACTTGACGGTGGAGTATGGAATTAAGACATTACCCTTCCTGTCCTTTTTCAGTTTTTGCAACAGAGCGTCAGCAGCTCCCCTACTGCTCCTCACCACTAACGAAATCATCTTACCGGTTATCTCGTCAACAACCAGATCAGTAACTTCTCCGAGCATGAGCCCCTTGTCCGTTATTATAGGTTTACCAGCAAGCCTAGAAACCGAGTACCTAGCCATATTCGTGCCCCTCTTCATCGTTGGTGGGCCGGGGGGGACTCGAACCCCCGACCTCCGCCTCGTCAAGGCGGCGTCATAGCCGCTAGACCACCGGCCCCTTGTGGTGTAGGAGGTCCCTTAAATAAAGTTTTTCATCTCTCCCACAAACGGGGAGACGTTTAAGAACGATGGAAGATTTCTCTAGGGGAGTCAGGACTCAAGATCGTCTTCACCGATCAGAGGGCCCTTTTACATCATCCTCCCGGTCTATACGTTGAAGGGATGATATTATTAATGCCTCCACTCATCTTCCGAAGGTGTTAACCATGAACGATTCAGCGATAGAAGAGCTGCCAGAACTACTGTCAGAGGCCATTCTAGAGTATAGGAGGGAGGGGTCTGTGAGGGAAGATCTCCTAAAGAGGATTTACGGTATCCTCTCGAACCATAACGAAGGCTCGGTTCTAAGAGAGCACCTACAACTGGTAATGAAAAGCTTGAAGGAGGGTAATTTTGAGGAGAGAAGCCTTCTGGGAAAGAGCATCAGAATGGACGAAAATGAGCTGATTATGATCATCCAATCCATTGACAGGTTTCTAGAGGAGGAACCGTTCAAAGAGATGGAGACTAGAGATATCTTACAACTGTGGAGAGAGTCCTTGGAGAGGGTCGTAAAGGGACTCGAAGAAGAAAAGGCTGAGAAGACTAGTCCTTGATGAGGAACCTTCCCCCAGGGGCCTTTTCTATAATTCCCTCCTCTATAAGCTCTTGGAGCAACTCCCTCGCCTGGGTCAGCTTCATTTCTAGGGTCTTAGAAGCCTCTATGAGCGAGAAAGTAGTTCCTGGTGGGAATTTCTTTCGTAAAACGGCTATCTCTGGTCTTATATCCTCTGGAATCACCTCTTCTTCGGCCTCCTCCTCATCTTTAGGTATTTCTTTTTCCTCACTTGCCTCGGAAATTAGGTGAAGTATCTTGTCCTGACTGAGTTTCCCGCTCTCCTTCAATTCTCTAGTTAGCATAGCCAATAGGTTCCTAGCCAGTTTCATCAATCTCCTCGGATTTCCCTCAGCGAGTTCGTTCATCTTTCTGACCAAATCCTCCGTAAACGGCTCGCCTAAGTTGAGGCCCCTCGCCTCTTCGTTCAGGATATCTCTGTAGTGTTGTATCCTCTTCTTTAGTATCTTACTGGCTTCTTCAGGACTGATCGTCCTCATCTCTATCTTGTCGTGAGGCATCTTGCCCATGAGGTTCTTCATTATGTCGTAAGCGGGAGGTATGCACGCTATTATCAACATCCGACCCGGTTCCATCCCCCTGTATAACCGCTTTATGAACTCTGAGAACAGTTCGGCATCCTTTCTGGTCCCTGAGATCACAATATTCTCGACCTCATCGAGCATAAGTATTGCAACATCGTACTTGTTGAGCTCCTCCTTTATTATAGAGAAGAGGGAGTCTGGATCCCTTGGAAACTTCCTTCTGAGGGGTTTCAGCGGAGGCATCTTCTTTACAGTAGTAGCTATTCTGTAAAGGGAGGCCTCGAAATCATCCACATCTATCTTCACATAGAACGTAGGGACATCTGGAAGGATCTCGCCGATTAGCCTGAGCCTGTGGGTCTTACCGGTCCCAAACTCCCCAACTAGAAATACTAGGTGCTTCTTCTTTCCCTTAATGACTTCATCGAGTAGTTGAGCAAGTCTCTCGTCAACATCCGTGTCGACATGCAGAGTTCTTACTTCTTCCAAGCTTTCACTGCTTAGATAAGCGAAGGGGTTGGCTCTGAGCATCCAGCGCATGTAGCCAGCTTCAACTACCCTGACATCGCTCTCATCCGGCATTCATAGGACCCTCACTTTTCTGGGCTACGTCTAAGCCCCAACTACGTTTATATAATCTAGCCCAATGAAAAAGTGTTGCATACCTCCAGACTAAGGTGTGTTCGATGAATGGCACAAAAATAGGCAGAATCATGCTCGTGACGGTTCTAGCACTTGCTATTCTCGTTCCCATGGCCCCAATATCGAAGGCAGAGATCCTGTCGGAGAAACCTCACTACGTCAGCACCCAAGCCACCTTCTTCTTCAAGGATGAGTTCACAGCTAGAATACTGGTAAACTACACATGGTACGGTCTCTGGGCCAACGACCTAGAGAGATTGCTTAACAGAACCGGTGAGCAAAATTACACAAAGAAGTTCTTGGAATACGTAAAGGACACGGTGAAGGGTCCTTACATCGGAGGTGACATGGAATTTTACCCAACCGACTTGAAAGCGGAGATCCGCAAGAGCATTTATCGCAATAAGTCGAAGAGAATCGATCTACTACTCACAATCGATTTGGAAGCAAAAAAGGGTGCCCCAAAGGAATCGGAGGGGAGGAAGGGCATAATATACACCACTAGGGAAGACTATAGTAATATAACTAAGTTATTCGTAAAGGAGTTAGACCTCCTCAACCTGACGGTAATCCTACCCAAGGATTACGTGGTGAGCATATCTAGGCCATCACCTAACGCTATCTATCTAGCTAATGTGTCCAAAGAACTCAGAGTGGTGGTCTCATGGGTATTAAAGAGCCCTACAGTTGACACTAGAGAGTCATCCGGGTACAGCGGGTGGTTCTTCCTAGGAATAGTTAATCATACGCAAGAAGAGGTCCAGATACTGGAGCAGATAAGACAAAGGATAGCGGAGATCAGAAAAGCCCCTACCCTTTCGTTAGATGAGGTTGCTGCGAAGAAAGCCAAGGAACTCTTCGATCTGTACTATAAGTTCTCCACGCTAGCCCCTAGAAGGGTTAACTCCAACATAACCTATGCACTCAAACTGGCCAACGAGATACCCATTTATCCAGTAAGTCCCGATGTGGTAGTGGCAGGTGTGTCACTGGGGGTCGTGGTTCTCGAGATAGCTGGATACCTCCTCTACAGGAGGACTCTGAGGAGGAGGTAATACTTTCACTTAACCCCCCTCTCTGCGGGGGAC
>JACXSR010000002.1:0-8940 GCA_035319845.1 Thermoproteota archaeon | reverse complement strand
CCGGTTAATCGGAGTAAATCGAGTCAGATCATCTTTATAAAAAGGTGAAAAGCCCCTAACCGGTCTGCGCACTCGTTCGCCCTCCCCACGAGGTCACAGGCCGAAGTCCCTGAAGGGTCTCATGCCCCAAGACTCCGGCGTCATCACGTAAATGGTCAGCAGCTCCAGCAGACTCGCTATCAATATCAGCATGAAGGCCCTACTCCAAGTCGCGTCGTACCAATACTTGGTGACCAGCGTCCACACTAGCAGAATGGAGGCCACTCCGAACAGGGATGGAAGCGGGAGGGAAAGCGCCGCGATTACCCTCATAACCATCAGGTAGCTGAGGCCGGATAGGAAATTACCGGCTACAACGAGACCCATCAGTGAAAGAAAGTCCTTTCTCTCCTCCATAACGAATATCTGGGCTATCCAGAAGTAGAAAGCCTGTGCAGCTATGGATAAGAGGGCTAGGAGAACGAAGTCCAATATCCCTGCGCCCCCGAAAGCGCGGTGAACCACTTTAGTCACCATGATCGAATCCGTATCGACCATTTAAGGACACATGGCGCCCATGAGGCGCCCGAGTCACCACTATAGGTGCACGAACCTTCGAGGAAAACTTTAGTAGCTGGACGAAAACACGAATACCTATGGGACATCTGGAACAAATAGAGGAGATACTGAGGAAGGAGGGGATTAACTACAGGAGAGTGGAACAGGCGGTCATCACCTCCTTTCGGGAGGAGGAGATCTCCTACAATGTCATCGTTCTGGCGGATGAGGATATGACCGTGATCGTGGGAAGGACCGACCCGCCCCTCATCCCCACGGCCGAGATGGCTAGGAAACTCCTAGAGGAGAACTTCAAGATGAACTTCGCGTCCTACCAACTGAGCGAGGATAATGAGGTCATAGTAACATCCTTCCTCAGGAGTGAATGCATAGGAGAGTCCTTCAAGAGGAATTTCTACATAACGCTCACATTCCTACGAAAACTGGGTGAGAACCTTGCTTCTTGATGAGATAGAGTCAATGCTCAGGAGCGCGGGCCTGACCCCCCTCAGGGAGGAGGGGATGCTGGTACTAATGATAGGTGAGGGGGAGAAGGATGTGGTCATATACATAGTTGCTGAGGAGGAAAGGGGGGTCGCATACGTCTTGGCTACTGCTTATCCACCCCTAAAGGCTGAAGGAAGGGAACTGGATCTCATGAGAGCCTCTTGGGATCTGGTGGACAGGGGAATACCCTGCAAGGTCGCGGTGGATAGGGGCTCCGCCGTGGTAGAGATGGACTTGGACAGGTGCCATCTGAAGAAGGACTACCTATTAGAGAGCATATACTACGTGGCTGAGAGCATGCTCACCCTTCTGGAAAGGATGAGCCATGTTGGTGAAGGTTCGAGTGGTCCCGAGAGCTAAGAGGGAGGAGGTCGTCCCCGAGGGGGAGGCCTTGGTGGTCAGGGTCAGGGAGCCTCCGGAAGGAGGGAAGGCCAACAGAAGAGTCGTGGAACTCTTGGCTAAGTACTTTGGCGTGCCTAAATCCCAAGTGGAGATAGTGAGGGGCCACAGGTCCCGGGAAAAGCTGGTGAAGGTGGGCGACTGAATGGACCTAGTGGATGCGGCACTAGCGGGCTTATCACCGTCGAGTAAGAGGAAGTACAGGCCCGTCTTTGAGTCATTCTTGGAGATGGTACCGTTGGAGGAGGCTAAACCAATTCACGTCAGGGTGTGGGCCTCCAAAAGGGAGGACAAGGTGAGCAGGCGCACCCTGAAGCAGCAGTTGTACATGCTCAGCAGGCTATTCAAGGTCGCTGGGAGGAAGGACCTGAGCGAGGAGGCCAGAGCCCTAGCGAAGGAGATAAGGGTGCCCCCGCCACTGCCGAAGGTCAATGAGGATCTGCTGAGAACCTACGAGGAGATAGATCGCATACTCTCCAGGGCGAAGCCGCTGCAGAGAGCGGCGATAATGATGTTGGCCGAGACCGGAATGAGGGTGGGCGAGCTGGTCTCCCTGAGATGGGACGACGTCGATCTGAACGGGAAGAGAGCTAGGGTCAGGGGGAAAGGGGGGAAGTTCAGGTACGTTTACTTCACCGAACGCACAGCGGAACTCCTGAGAGAGCTACCGAGGGACGGGAGGGTCTTCCCGGTGACGGACCGGACGATCAGGAGATGGGTCTCCGAGCTACTGAGGACCCACCCCCACGCGGTTAGGCATGCCTTCGCAGTCTGGTTCCTATCGAAGGGAGGGAATCCTCGGGTATTACAGCGCATTCTGGGACACAGCAGCCTTCGAACTACCGAGATATACTTGGATCTAGCGCAAAGCCTTGTGGAAAGGGAGTATAGGAAGGTAGCCGGGAGGGGATGAGGACTCCCGGATTTTTAAGGTCTACTCTCGAAACGGCGTATGAGTAAATACTCTGGCCTCGCGCTGGTCCTCGCGCTGGCTCTCCTGTTGCAGGTCATACCGATTCACGCCCAGCCCATGGGCAGGTACCGATACTACGTAAATGTAAGCGAGCCTGGAAGCTACGAGCTGGCGGTGGACATAGTGAATCACGGTTTTCCGTCTAATGAGACGTTAAACCCCTTCTCCGTCGAGGTGATCTCCCCGGACGGTTCCTCCCTACCCGTATCGACGTCTTTCGAGAGGGAGACTGTGATAGAGCGGGAGCTCGAACACAAGGACGCCGCTTCCTTCATCGCCAACGATGAACTGTGCTTCTTCGCGACGGGGCCCGACCCCTACATCAAAGTCATGATCGACAGATCTGCCCTCGATAGCTCGATAGGGTTCACCTTCTCAGCCAAGGGGAGATTCAAGGTGGCGCTGAGGGACGCTTCCCTCATGAGGGTCATCTCCGAGGCTGAGGTGTCTTCGGAGGGTTACACCCGGACATTCTTGGGGTACTCCGCCTCATCCCTAGAGAGGGACAGGCCTTACGCCTTCTTCATACTGCCCGGTCCCGAACTCGCCTGCATATCCGATCTCAAGCTGGTATCCGGTAACCTCCTGATCAGGTGGAGGGCCGACGCTCCCGGGGAGTACGTGATCACCTTGGACACGATCGAGACTAATCCCGAGAGAGCTGAGGTGACCTCAGCTAGGAGGGTGGAGCCTGAGAGGGTGGAGGCCTTTGTGATCGTGCCATCCTTCCCGAGTAATCTGAGCGGTGTCGTGGACCTCTCGGTGCGAGTGTTGGGCAACCTCTCGTCCGTCACCAAGGTGCAGGCGAGGCTCGACTATGAGGAGCAGTACGACTGGGACGATGATAAGGGAGTGTTGATAGAGTTCAGGCCGTCGGGTAGCTCGTGGAGGGCCAAGTGGGATACCCTGACCACTTGGGATGGAAGGCACGTGATGGTGATCAGGGCCTACGACTCCAGCGGTAGATACGCAGAGTTCAGGAAGCTCATCTGGGTTGAGAACGTCAGAAATGGAACGAAGCTCTTCCCAGAACGGGATACATTCTCCTTCATCGTTCTAGGGGACAATAGACCATCGGGGGGAGCCGAACAGCCGGAGGTTTACAGGCAGTTGCTGGAGTACATCATCAGGGAGGACTCGGATTTCTACGCCAACGTGGGCGATATAGTCTACAGCGGAGAGCTGAGGGAGTACGAAGACTTCGTGAGGGTCACAAGCGTGGTTAGAATGCCCCTCTTCATAGCCGAGGGCAATCACGAGAACCAGATAGGTGAAACCGCCCAGAGGAACTTCATGTCATTCTTCGGAAAGCTCTTCTACTCCTTCGACTACGGGAACTCCCACTTCATCTTCCTGAACGCCAACGTACCCGGGTTCAGGTACTCGATGAGCGACGAGCAAATAGAGTGGTTCGCGAAGGACCTCGAGGCTACCGAGGCGGAGCATGTCTTCGTCTTCATTCACCAACCCATCTATCCTTACGCCCACGGAATTGAGGATAAGTCAGCCTTGGAAAGGCTCAGGTCCGTGGTGAGACTTTACAGAGACAAGATAGATGCAATATTTCAGGGTCACGAGCACATGTACTACAGCGCCAAGAACGAGAGTGTTAGAACCTTTATTTTGGGCGGCGGAGGTGCAGAACTCGACAATCAGTACCCAAAGGAGTACCTCTTCTTCCATTACATGGTGGTGAGGGTGGACGGGGAAGATGTGAGCTACGAGCTGGTGAAGCCCCCGGTGCTGGAGGTCAACGACCCTCCCGACATCGTGGACTCACCCTCCTTGGAGGTGAGGGGTAGAGCCCAGCCATTCGCCCTTGTAAAGGTCAACGGACGGGAGATCAAGCCATCGAACACGGGAACGTTCTCCTCAACGGTCAGCTTGACCCCCGGGGAGAACGAAGTGGTGGTCGAGGCCCTGTATAACAGCACGAGGTTGGAGAGGAGATTCAGAGTATCCTACCTCCCCCACGCCGAGATTGCACTTCCGGACGAGCTGGTGGGAGATGCTGAAGTCTCGATAGGGGTGACATGCGATGGAAAACCAGCTACCGGTCTTCTGGTCATTAATGGGACTGCTTATGAGCTTGAGAACGGTAAAACAAGGATGAGAATTCCCGATGTTGGTGAGGAGACCCAGGTCAAATTGGCTGCTTACGCTGAGGGGTGCTTTCCAACCGAGACTTACGCCCTCGTGAAACCCAAGCCTCCCTTCGCACTGATCGGCGGTGCAGTTGTGTTGATCGTCCTGATCACAGCCATCCTCTTATATAGAAGACTCCACACGAGGAAATGATCCCATCTCGCCATCCTTACCTTTTTCGTAGGATGAGACTACATTTCACGAGCACAACTAGGTGCGATTACTCGAAATATCTTTGGCGTATAACGCCGAACTATTATAAACAGGCGATCGTAGGAGGGGGTGATGAAGAGAGCGATCCCTCTGCTACTGCTCTCCCTCACTCCCCTGCTGCTAGTCTCTGCCTCCGGGTTCGAAGCCCCGATTCATGGGGGAGGAACGTTCAGACTCTCCGACTACAGAGGAAAGGTCGTCGTTCTCATATTCAGCCAGCCCACATGCTCCCACTGCAAGAAGTTCATACCCCTGCTGGCTGATGCTTGGAGATCGGATCCCGAGCTCTCAAGCGATAACTACGTCGTGGCGATTGCGATGTATTCCCCATCGGATCCTCAAGCCGTGTTGCCAGCGTTCAGGAGCTATAACCCTCCACCTAGCTGGATCCTGCTGGCCGTCTCATGGTCCCACCTCGTCCACTTCGGGGTCAAGTACACGGCTACGGTTGTGATAATAGACCCGTCTGGCAATCTATTCTCCAAGATAGATCCGAGAGACATTCCCTATATACCTGATATGGTTTCTGCTACTGTCAAGAGGGTTAAAGAGGCCTACCATCACTCAATTAAGCTCGAGGTAAGTGTACCCGACGAGGTGATCCTAGGGGAGCCCTTGGTGATCAGCGGTTCCGCCCCCGGCGTGGACAACGTGAAGTTGGTCCTCATATCTCCAGACGGAGCTGAGGAGGAATACTCCGCCATGGTCCTTTCAGGAAGCTTTCGAATGTCCCTCACCCTTCCAGAGCCCGGGGAGTGGGTCGTGAGGGTGATCGCTGGATCCTCTGTCGAAGAACGCAGGGTCAGCGTCAGAGTAGCGCCGGAAACCACATTCAAGGTCCTTTACGGAAGATACGATCTTGAGGCAGCATCGATTCTCGGCTTGGAGGTAGAGAGAGCGGGAGACGAACTGCCTGATGGTAACCTCATAATCCTTGGAGGTCCGAGAGCCAACAAGCTGGCCGCCCGACTCAATGAGGAGTTGGGAATGGAGGTAGATGTCAACGGCTCTAGGGGGATTATCCGGGTACGCGATCGTGTATGGAGGCTCCATGTGGAGTACGGTCACTCGGATTACGCTCTAGTCGCGTTCCTCGAGAGAGATGGGAGGAAGATAATCTTGGGTGAGGGGCTCACCAGATTCGGGACCAGAGCGGCCGCGATCAAGATAGCTGAGGGAGATTTAGATGGGATAGCCATAGTCAGATGGATGGACGATAACGGGGACGGGAAGGTCGATCCTGAGGAGGTCGAGGTGATCTTCAGGGGGTCATGGCCTTGACACGTACCTGTTCCCCTTGATGTAGAATCTCAGTGGGAGATCCGCATGCCTGCCGGCGTAATCGACACCCACCCTCTTAGTTACCACAACATCCTGCTCATCTACCCGCATGTAATCCTCGAAGTAGAGGGGTCCGTTCTCAACGCTCAAACCGTTCATATCTAGGGTAATGGCAAGGGCCCTTGTCAGCTTTCCAGGGCCTGAGCACAGGTTTCTCGCATCCTCCGTCTTCCTGTTCCTCTTCATGAGATCAACACCTTCCAAGGGTTCTAGCGCCCTTATGAGGACCGCAGTGGGTTCCTTGGGTGGAGCAGTCGTCACATTCAGCATCGCATAGCCGTGAACAGGATACACATAGAAGAGACCACATCCCTCATAGAGAGGCCACATCCTAGGCGTTCTTCTCCCTCCGAAACCATGAGAGGCCCTATCGTTCCTCCCTAGGTAGGCCTCTGTCTCCACCACAATCCCCGACACCCTGCGCCCCTCGAGTTCCCTGACCAAGAGCTTTCCTAAGAGCTCCTTAGCCACGACTACTGGATCCCTGCAGAAGAAATCCCGATTCAACCTCAAGGTTCAGCCCCTACTGACGAGATAGCTGAGGTTGAGCGTATAAGTGAGTACCATGTCCCCTATGGTAGGCAGGGAGATGTTGGGCCTGTAGACCTTCACGATCTTTCCCCTATATCTGTCGCTCCCCACAGTTATGAGGAAACGTTCTATCATCTTGGGAAGGACATCCCTCCACAGGTAAGCCTTGTCTATCCCCAGCACGTGAGATATCTCGCTCAACGTGAGGCCCTCCTTGGACTCCCTCTGGGAGAGTGATCTAACGAGCTTTCTCCTATCAAAGGTTTCAGATCTCAATCCGAGCAGCTCCGAGAGCAGTGCAACGACTTTCCTCTCGTCCATCCCGTACAGTCTGTCTATGGCCTCCTTGGCCGTGAGGGCATTCAGGACCTTTATCTCCACGGGGGAGAGCTGATCCACGTAGAAGAGGTCCCTCTTACTGAGGGGAGGGGCAACTCCTATCACCGCTAAAGCTTTTAGGGCCCTGATCATTTCAGGCAGATGGTCCAACTGGCTTAAGAAGTGAAGAGCCTTCACAAAAGACCTGTACCTCCTCTCTAGCTCTAATCCACCGGATATCGCTGAGAAGGCAGCTGCTAGCTCTATGCCAGAGATTGCAGGATCGGACCAGACGCAGGGGTTGAGGTAGAAGATCCCCGCCACTATCAAATCCTCTCTCAGGCACATCAAAGGATTTCTGTAGAGGTAAAGGGCTAAAGCCACGAGTTCGGAGGCGA
The DNA here is from genome assembly GCA_035319845.1 of Thermoproteota archaeon. Lineage (GTDB taxonomy): Archaea > Korarchaeota > Korarchaeia > Korarchaeales > Korarchaeaceae > Korarchaeum. Next base: position 1,578 of record JACXSR010000002.1, on the reverse strand, counting down.
GGAGCAGAGTCTCCCTGTCCCCCTCCCACCTAACCTTAACGGATCTCCCTAGGGTGCTGATCATCACTTCACCGCCGTCTAGGAATTCCAAACTAACGACCCAATCTTCAACCGGATCTCGATGGAGGGAAACGCCCAAACCGAAGCTAAATGTTACCTCCCCATCTCGTTTCGAAATTAACACACTCCACTCCTCACCCAATCTCTCCGCCAAGATTGACGAGGATGGTTCTATAGGCTCTGCCCCATCTTTGGAGAATTCTTTTACTATAGAGGCAGTGATGAAGATCGTATTGTCGGCTTTTCCGCTTTTACTCTCTATGGGTCATCCCTTGATGGACTGGACCCCACCTCCATTAAATATTGTGCTCCGACATTTTTTTCAATAAATACCGGGAGGGGAGAAAACCGATAGATAAGAAAATAAGTGAAGGAGAACTCACTTTACAGGGGGAGCGGGCGGAGCTATCGGCCCGATCATCATATCCATCAACCTCCTTCCTCCTTTACTACTTATGTAGACCAAACCTATATGGTCTGTACCTGCTCATTTTATTTAGTAGACCAATGAGAGCATGTATTGCGGGTGTAATAAGTAACATTACAACCGATCTCTTGTGAAGAAAAACTTTATTAGCCCTAACGACACTAATTAGTGTGCAACAGAAGGGACTTGAAAAAAATGAGGATCTGACTAAACTTTTCCACGAGGAAATTAGGAAGATCCAAAAAGAGCTGGGGACTAATCCCATCAGGAGGATTCCCAAGAGAGTATTGCTAGCAGACGTTAAGATAGAGAAAAACCTTAGGAGCGGTGTTAAGGAGGAGAGCGGAGACCTCCTCATAAGTAATGGCCTCTCGCCTGATAAGATTGGGATAGTCATCAAGAGGGAAGCTTTCATCCTTTTTTTACCTCCCCTCAATTTCCCCCATATCTACGATTTGGCTTGGGCCTACTCCAATGCCGATCCCTCATGGTGGTCCGAGTGTACTCAAAGGGTAGAGCTACCCACGGTCCCTCCCTATCACGCTCCCGAGATATTCCAGGCTTACAGCGTCAGAGAGAGGGTGGGCGTTGTAAAGAGCATCACGAAAGCTATAAACCTACTATACTCGAAGAAAGGGGAAGAGGTCAAGCTGGAGGATTATCTGCTCCTCGTATCGATCACTAGGAGGTACCCCTCCATAAGGCTGTCCAAGAGGGAGCTTCAGGTCTTGAAATCCTTGGTGCATGTAACTAAGTCTGAGGATGCCAAGCTGGAAAACTTGGCTAAGTACACGGGGCTCTCACTGGCCTCGATATCTAGGGCTCTCAAGGACCTTGTCGGAAAGGGAATCGTACACGGTCCTTACGCGGTCTTCCCGCTGAGAATGGGACTTCCCATCTATATGATGGAGTTGGAGGACCCCCTTCCTCATGAGATCGAATTCATTGAGAGGTTCCCTTTCACTTACAATGTCTATGTCTCCGAGGGAGGCACGTACTACGTTCTCTTCCTAGTCCCCCTCAAGTACGAGAGGATATTCGCTAGGTTGTCGGGTGACGGGCTTAGGACGGGGAAGGAGGTCCTCTTCTCA
>JACXSR010000125.1:0-9221 GCA_035319845.1 Thermoproteota archaeon | reverse complement strand
GGTCGCCACCTCGCCAGACTGGCCACCCTTCGAATTCATCGATCCCAAGACCAACAAGATAGTGGGGTATGAGGTGGACATAATGGAGGAGGTGGCCAAGAAGCTTGGCGTCAAGGTTGAGTGGAAACCCATGGACTTCGACGCCATAATCCAGGCGGTCAAGAACAAGGAGGTGGATATGGGAGTCAGTGGTTTCTCAGTAACTCCTGAGAGATTGAAGGAGGTCCTGTTCACCATGCCCATTCACATCACGAAGGTACAGCTGATAATGCTCGAGCCCAGAGCCAAGGAGCTCGGCATAACTACCCTAGGGTCTCTGGAGGAGGCGTTCAAGTACAACTTGGTGATAGGAACCGGCAGCGGGACCACCGAGGAGGACGAACTCCTGCAGCTCGTGAAACAGGGCAAGCTGAAGTCGGCTCAGGTGAAGTCCTACCCCGACTTCGAGGTGGCCCTCGAGGACATGAAGAAGGGCACCATAGATGCCGTGTATGCGGAGACCCCGATAACCACGTACTGGAACTCCACCTCTGAGGTGCCACTGAAGGTCGTCTACAGCAGGAGCTACTGGCCCGTCGCCTTCGTGCTACACAAGGACGCCATCGACCTGATGAAGGAGATAGACGGCATCCTAGCCGAGATGTACGCCAACGCCAAGATAGACGAGATAGCCGATAAGTGGGGAGTCCCTAAGGGCTAAGAGAGGCAGGGTAAGGTGAGGGAGGTCAGGCTTTGTTCACCCTCGAGAACTTCCTTTTTTTACTTCAGGGAGTCCCCAATACTCTGGCGATTTCTTTCCTCTCCTTCGCCCTAGGTTTCGCGCTAGGAATTCCAACGGCCATAGTTAAGCAGTTTTCCCCTTACGGCCTCGGACACGTGGCCGACGCCTACATTAGCGTAATGAGGGGAATCCCTGTCCTGGTGATAATGCTTCTATTCCACTTTGGCATGGCCGGGATAATCCCCCTCTTCAAGAGCGCCTTCCTATCGGCCACATTTGCCTTAGGCTTGAGGAGCGGTGCGTTCCAATCACAGATATTCAGGGGCGCGATTAACGCGGTTGGAAGACAGCAGATGATGGCCGCCACTTCTCTGGGAATGAGCAGGTGGCAGGCCTTTAGGTACGTGATCCTTCCCCAGGCCTTCATAGTGGCCCTGCCCGGGCTGGGCAGCGAGATAGCGCTTCTGATAAAGGACTCATCCTACGCCTTCGTATTGGGCGTTCTGGAGCTGACAAAGTACTCTGATATCGTTAGAAAGGCGACGAGATCCTTCCTCTATCCATACCTGATTGCTGCCATCCTCTACATCCTGATCACATTCCCGGTGGCCAACTACTTGGATAGGCTGGGATCGAGGCTGAAGACTAAGTACGGTTTGAGGTGATCTGATGGGTGAGGTAGTTCTCGCGTGTGAGGGATTGAAGAAGAGATATGGGGACCTATGGGTCCTCAAGGGTATTGATTTCGAGATAGAGAAGGGACAGACAAAGGTGATAATAGGGCCGAGCGGCTCCGGCAAGTCCACCTTCCTAAGGTTGATGGGTCTGCTGGAGCCCCCCACCGAGGGCAAGATATACTTCGAGGGGAAGGATGTATACGGATCGGGATTGGATCTGAACATGCTCAGAGCGAAGATAGGATTCGTGTTTCAGGAGCCCAGCTTGTTCAGGCACCTTACCGCATTGGGTAACGTGAAGCTCGGTCCCAAGGTCGTCCTTAAGATGAAAGACGATGAGGCTGAGAAAAGAGCCATGGAAGCCCTTAAGACGGTGAGACTTGAGGAGTGGGCGCATCATTATCCTGCGCAGCTCTCAGGAGGGCAGCAGCAGCGAGTTGGCATAGCTAGGGCACTGGCCATGGACCCCGACATAATACTCTTCGACGAGCCCACCGCGTCTTTGGACATAGAGCTCACATGGGAGGTCATAGATGTCATGAAGGACTTGGCCAAGAGGGGCGTCACCATGTTGGTGGTCACCCACGAGCTAGGCTTCGCCAAAGAGGTGGCGGACGAGATCCTTTTCATGGATGACGGTCGCATAATAGAGTCTGGTCCTCCAGAGGAGCTCCTGAAGAATCCGAAGACGCCTAGGGCCAGGGAGTTCCTGAGGAGGCTCATCGGGGGGGTATGAAGACGGCCGCTCCTCTCGACCCCATCTCTTTCATAATCAGCTTCGTCAGTGAGTACTACCCCTTCATAATAGAGGGTTTCCTCACCACCGTGGAGATGACCTTCTTGGGGCTGGCCGGAGGCTTCGTCTTGGGCATCCTCTCTGCTCTGGGCGATGTGTACGGGACCAGACTGATGAAAGTGATCATCGCCGGTTACGTGGAGTTCTTCAGGGGGAGCCCCCTCATAGTCCAGCTCCTGTTCTTCTACTTCTCCATTCCAGCCCTCACCGGTCTCAACTGGGACGCCTTCACTGCCGGAGCCGTCACTCTCATGCTCAACAGTGGAGCTTACCAGAAGGGTTACTTCAAGGGAGCGATAGAGGCCGTCTTCAAGGACCAGCTGATGGCGGCGAAGTCCCTAGGCATGACCTTCAGGCAGACCCTGAGGCATGTGGTCCTCCCCCAGGCCCTCAGGATAGTGATACCTCCTTGGACCAACGAGTACATATCTCTGGGCCTCAGCACATCGGCTCTCATAGTCTTGGGAATAAGAGAGCTAACCAACATATCCAAGAGCATCGCCGCCCAGACCTTCAGGCCCTTGGAGGTCTATCTGTTCGCCTCCGCCATATACTTCCTCTGGATAACGGTCTCCATGAAGATCTTCGACTGGATATACGAGAAGGTGAAGATACCGGGATTAGAGGTCAACATCTAAACCTTTTTTCACCCCTCCAGCCCCTAAGTAGATCCCACCGACAACGCGCCTATAGCCCTTAAATCCATCAAGCTCCTCGCAACGGCTTCCCGCCGGGTGCGCGACGCACCCTCTGCGAATTGATTCAGCCATCTGGAGGGGGATGCTAAACTTGGGTCCACTCACCCGATGGTGATGGGTGCGTATCAGGGCTCGATGCCCTCACCATAGAAAAGGTTATATTGTCAGAAAACGCCGTTTTCACAGGAAGGGCTCCCCTCGGAGCCCCACCTTCGTATTTCGTCCCTAACGTTGAAATTCTTTTACAGAGGGGGGTGAGAGGCTGAAGACTAGGCTAGTTAGAGGCTTGGTGAGGCTTCCTAAGGATGTCCTCGAGGCCCTCGGGTGGAGGGAGGGCATGGTCATCAGGATAGAGGCGGACGGCGACAAGGTCGTGATAAGACCGGCCGTCCCCACCAGCTGCACGGGGATGGTCGGCTGATCGCGATTCCCTCCACCCCACCGTCCCATCGGAGAGATAAGGAGGAAAGAAGTGACAATTGTAACTTCATAATGATTAATTAGCTCGGGCCTCCCATACTACTGGGGAAAATGAGGGTAAGGGAGTTCATGAGCCCGGATCCGCTGGTGGTGAGTCCCGACATAACGGTCGCCGAGGCACTGGAACGGATGAAGGAAAGGGATGTCTGGAGTCCAGTCGTTCAGAAGGAGGGCGAAATACTGGGATTCCTGACTGAGAGGGATGTGATGATCGGTATAATAGCAGCGAGGCTGACGCCCCAGCAGATCAAGGTGGAGGATGTGATGAGCAGGAGGTACGGCGTCTTGAGACCTGAGGAGACCATCTCGGACGCGGCTAGGGCAATGATGAAGGTGAAAGCAAGGTTGGTGGTGCTCGATGATGGAAAGTTGGTCGGAGTGGTGACAGCTGCCGACATAGTGAGGGCCTACGCCGAAACCACCACGACAAGCCCTCCCTTGAAACCATACGCTACTTGGGAGGTCATGAAGATCCACTTCGAGGCGAGCGTCAGGGAGGCCGTCAGGATAATGAAGGTGGAGAGGGTGGGGAGCCTCTTGGTGGAAAAGGAGAGGAAGATAAGGGGGATATTCACCGAGAGGGATGCGGTGAAGAGGTTCTTGGTCGGGGGAGGGGATCCTTGCGACCCGGTGGGCAAGTACTCCACCCTCGACCTCGTGACCCTCGACGCCGACTCCACCTTGGTCGAGGCGGCCAAGGTCATGGCTGATGCCAAGATAAAGAGGCTCCCTCTCACCTTAGAGGGGGAGATCAGGGGGATAATAACGGCTAGAGATGTGGTGGAGGCAATATGGCGGATGACGACGGAGGAGGAGCTGGCGCCCTGAAGGACGTGAAGGTAGTGGGAAAGGTGGTGATGACCAGGAGGCAGTACAAGTGCAACTACATCCCACTCGTGAAACTGGCCAGCTTCCTCACCAAGCTGAGGGAGGGCGAGGGCGTGCTGGTGGCGGTCGAGACGGCCAGGTTCAGCATAGAATCAGTTGCAGCTCTGGCCAAGGCGTACGGGACCAAGATAGAGGTCCTGTCGTCGGAGGGCGGGCTGGTGACCCTCCTCATCAGGAAGGGATGAGGAGGTCCATCGCGCTTGTTATTTGCGCATTAATGGGAGATCGATAAGTGATTTAACGTTCACCCTCCCTCCATCCTCGATGCAGCTTGGGGATCTGATCTTCTTCCTGCTGACTGTGATCATGGGGGTCGTCGATTTCATCCCGACTTTCCTATATTGGATCCAATCCCTGGTGAGCGGGGGCGTCGCCAGGGCCCTCAACGCACCTATAGCGAGGAGGAACCTGCTGGACTGGATATTCACGGTCACTTGGCTGGCGGTCGGGGCTCTCAGCCTGCTGGTGAGCAGGCCCCCATCGATCTTCACCCTGTTCATCTTCCTCGCCTTCAAGGGCGGCGCCGACCTCGGCGCCAAGCTGCTCTACGGCATTCACGACCTCAGGATGCTCAAGTCAGGGACCATCGTGAAGGGCGCCCTGTTCATGGCGATCGTGGTGGCCGCACTGCCCAGCATCCTCTTCCTCCTCACGTGGAAACTGTTCTACCAGATTCTACTGAGCGTGAGCGCCGGGTTGCTGGGGGCCTCCGTCTCCAGGGTGTCGTTTTACCTGTGGCTTGCCGGGATGATCTTCGGCGTCGTCTTCGGGGCTGTCAGATCCAAGGGTGAGGAAGGCATCCTCCTGAGGGGAGAGCTGGCCTTGGTCATGGGTTCGATCTTCCTCTGACCGAAAGGTTTTCAGCCTCTCCCTTCCAAAACTATTGTTGTAGGTGTGGCGCATGGACTTGGGCGTCAGGGATGACTTCCCTATCCTGGGAATTGAGGTGAACGGCCATCCCCTCATATACTTCGACAACGCCGCCACCACCCAGAGGCCCATTCAAGTGATCAACGCCATAAAGGAGTTCTACGAGACCCTCAACGCCAATGTCCACAGGGGGATACACTACCTCAGCAGGGAGGCCTCCGAGCTCTATGAGGGGGCCCACGAAACCCTAGCCAAATTCATAAACGCCGATTTCGAGGAGGTGGTCTTCACGTCAAACACCACGGAGTCCATAAACTTGGTGGCGTGGGGATGGGCCCTACACCACTTGGAGAGGGGGGACAGGATAGTGACGACGGTGATGGAGCACCACAGCAACATGCTACCTTGGAGGACCGTCGCGGAGCTGAGAGGTGCAGAAGTGGTCTATGCGGATGTCGACGATGAGGGCTTACCTCGGATGGAAGAGCTGGAATCCCTAATCGATGAGAGAACCAGAATAGTGGCCATATCAGGCATGTCAAATGTGACAGGAGCTATTCCTGATGTGGAAAGGGCCGTGCGGGCTGCTCACCAAGTGGACGCCATCGTCCTGCTGGACGGCGCGCAGATGGTGCCTCACATGCCTGTCGACGTGAGGAAGCTCGATGTGGACTTCCTTGCCTTCTCCGGGCATAAAATGCTTGGACCCACCGGGACCGGAGTTCTCTATGGGAAGAAGGAGCTCCTCGAGGAGATGAGACCTGCCAGACCGGGGGGAGGTACTATAAGGGATGTAACGCTTGAGGGCGTGGAGTGGGCTGAGCTACCGTGGAAGCACGAGGGAGGGACGCCCAACATCGCGGGAGGAATCGGCCTCGCCGAGGCGGCGAGGTACCTGATGAGGGTGGGCATGGACAGGATCAGGGAACACGAGAAGGAACTCACTAGGAGGGGGCTGGAGCTGCTTTCTGAGATGAGCGGCGTGATCGTCTACGGGCCGAGGGATGTGGAGAGGAGGGGAGGCATCCTCACCCTCAACGTGGAGGGGATGGATCCCCACATGGTCGGGGCCCTGCTCGACGCCCAAGGGATTGCTGTCAGGACGGGCCTTCACTGTGCCCATCCACTGCACAGGCGTTTGGGAGCGGAAGATGGGACTGTGAGAGCGAGCCTTTACCTCTACAACACGATGGAGGAAGTCGAGAGGTTCACCGACGTCCTGAGATCCATCGTCGAGGGTAAGTGACGGCTCCTCACGACCGGACGCCAATCGGGGCGCGGATCTGCAGGAGCCGCGCTACCTCGTTAACCCCCCGAAGGTCGTAGACCCTGTGGGGAACTTCCATCTTGATGCGATTTGAGTCGGAGGATCGCCTGCCTAGGACTTTCGCCCATTCTTGCTCCCCGTCTCACATTTCAGTTTCCATCTTATATCGCCGGAGGGAATCGGTCTCAACCTCTCGCATGATCACTGCAACGATCTTCAATTAGTTCGCCCGATAGCCACCGCGTGCACGCCGTGCGCGATGAGGGGGACTTCCGGTGCATGTAAGACAGATGTCTACTTATAAACGGCGTAATATCGTCGCATGTCTAGTGGGATCATGGGCTTCCTGAAGAAGCAATGGCCTTGGTGGACCGCCGGTGTGCTCACCGGCTTGGCCGAGGCCATCAATTACTGGTTCCTCCCGCTCGGACACCCGAAACACAAGTTCATCGGCGTGACCTCCGGCATGGCTAGGATGCTGGCTGGCTTGGAGGCGAGGCTCACCGGTCACAGCTTGATTGCCACCAGACCTGACTACCAGCCCGATATCCAGTGGGTCATCCTAGGGGCCATAATCACGGGACTAGTCCTCGCCTACTTGGAGGAGGACATAAGGAGCTGGGTCAGGTACCCGAAGGGCTTCCTCATCTTCACCGCTTTGGGAGCGTTCATGTTCGCTTGGGGCACTAGGGTGGCTGGAGGATGTACTTTACACCACCTGCTTGGCGGTTGGGCCGCCATGAACGTGAAGAGCTACGTGGTCATGATCACCGCGACTATAGCCGCAGGGATAGGTATAATGGTGATGAGCAGGTTCGGGCTGGTCCAGTACTTCAAATCCCAGGATACGAAGTGGTACGTGGAGGAAGCCAAGAGCAGGGGATGGGCAGATGGCCTCACCCTAGACTTCAACTACAATCCCGGCAAGGACTGGCTCAGGATTCTACTCTACGCGTTCTGGGCAGTCTTTGCCGTAGTGATAGTGGTTAACGCCCTGTTCGGCGTGGATTATGCAGTGCAGATGGGGTGGGCCGATAGCCTGGCCAAGACGAAGATCGCAAAGCACATGCTTACCCCCCAGAACCTGCCCAATATAGTGATGCTCCTCGTGGTCGGTGGCCTCCTAGGTGCGAGCGTCGCAAAAACCGGAATAGGAACCGAATGCGCCATTCTCAACGCTGAGATGGGTCCAATCATCGAGAAGGACGAGCTAAAATTCGCGAAGAGGTGGAAGATGCCCTACTCCATAAGGACGATCTTCTTGGGGATGCAGCCCTTCACTGCCCTCGCCGTTCACATGATAATCGCGAGCACAGCCTTCTTCATAGGGTTCGCCCTCTTCGGAATAATGGAGGGGCACCACTGGGCCACCAAGGAGTTCGCGGAGGTGTTCGCGCGTACAACCGGCTTGGAGTTCCACAAGACGGGGGTGGCCATAAGGGAAATGACGACTCTGCCCATGGACATATTCGGTGGGTTCCTGCTGGGAATGGGCACTGTGTTCATGCTGGGTTGCGAGTTCAGGAACTATGGGAGGACGGGACTACTCTACATAACCGGGTTGTTGATATGGCCCTTCTTCTACCTAGGCTACCTGCCCTACACCTTGGCTAGGGACTTTTGGGATGGGCTGATGGCTTGCTGCTCTTACTCACCGACTACGTTCCTACCCGCTCTCATAACCATGGACAGAACCGGTCAGATAGTGGTATGGGCTCTCTACATACTGATCTGGGTCGCCCTGCTCGTGTGGGCCCTCAGATTCGGAGCCAAGAAGCTCGGCGTCTCGGTGAGGGATCTCCTCACTAAGAATTCCGAGGAGCTATATGTCCAGAGGATGAAGGTGCTGCAGGAGAAAGATCCAAAGTACTTCGAGGAGTTGGACAAGGTGGAGAAGGAGCTGGCCAAGGAGGCCGCTTCCCTGTAATTCATCAACCCTCCTTTTTTGTTTTAAAGCTCCGATCTGCGGGGGATCCCCATGGAGGCTAGTGGTACTTGGCTGAAGAGGCTTGCGGACGTGGTGGGGATGATGGCCTTCTTCCCCCTGTTGATGCTGATCTCCTACTTCACAGAGCTGGTCGGCCTGGCCTTTGCGCTCCACCTATACTTCGTGCTGACTACCGCGCTAGCTGCCGCCTTCCTGTGGAGTGTGAGATGGCCCAACCCTAAGAAGGCCCTTCTCTCAGGCGCCATAATGGGTGTGAGCTCCGCTCTCATGATCGCTGCCCTCACCCCGGTTCCAGCAGCGGGAACCCTCTCAAATCTTGGAACTGTAGCCTCAATGCTGGTCATCGGGCTGTACGCCCACGATGTGGCCAAGGTTAGCGGTCTTAAAAAACTGGACAGGTTCGGTGGCCTGGTGGTCCTAGGATCTTTTCTCGTCGTGATTAGGGAGAGCTTCATCGTGCTCGTAGCGATGCTCCTCCTGAGCTTGGGTCTTGGAGGGGTGAGCCAGTACCTGAGGGTAGCCCTCGCCTTAGCCAAGGCGAGGGATAAGTAGGGTCCCCCTTTTATTATTGCAGGTCCTAGCTGGGGCGAGATGAATCCAGAGGATCACCTTTCCGCGGGCCTGATGATGGCATCCCTCTACCCTGCTCTGGTCGTGATGGCAGTCCTGATGCCCTCCCTACCCGTTCTCCTGATAGTGGAATCTTACTTCCTGATTTTCGCCCTCTACTTGTCCTTCTCGATGTTCAGAATGGGGAGATCCGTCTCCTCCCTCCGGCTCTCGATCTACGGGGTGCTGATGTCCCTCGTGGTCCTCTTGGGTGAAGCCTCCATCTGGGTCCTCGCACCTTCGGAGGCTAGTGGCTTCTCGGTCCTC
>JACXSR010000056.1:0-9224 GCA_035319845.1 Thermoproteota archaeon | reverse complement strand
TGGATCGAGTAAACCTGAGGGATGGGTCCACTACTGGCCTAGATGCGAGAGGTGTGGCAGAATATACACAACTAGGGTGTTGAAGGTCATTCCGGAGGAAGGGAAGGTCATATATGCCTGTGATCAAGAGTTCAAAGGGATAAAGGGGTGTGGGTACATCGGTGAGGCCTCATACCTTAGAGGAGAGGGTAAGCTCTCTTGGAAAGGTGAGTTCGCAGCCAGGTGGGCCGCGTTGGGTATAGTGTTCGAACCACATGGGAAGGACATAACGGACTCCTTTAGAGTAAACGAGAGAATAGCTAGAGAAGTCTTAGGATACGAACCGCCACTTACAGTGATGTATGAGATGTTCCTAGATTCCACGAGGAGAAAGATAAGTAAAAGCGCTGGTAATGTTATAACGCCCCAGATGTGGATGGAGTTTTCTCCTCCCGAGGCCTTAAGGATGCTCATGTTCAAGAGGTATCACGGAACTAGGAGCATATCCTTGCAGAGCTCCCCTCTCTACATAAATGAATTGGAGAACAACGTGAGGAAGTATCACAACTTAGAGAGAATAAGGAGTGAGAGGGATCGGATCACTCTGAAGAGGTTAATGGAATTCACCTACCTGATGGAAGGCGTCCCTGAACCGTGGCCCTACAGATATTCGGCGGTTCTGAATGTAGTATCGATGTTGCCTAAGGACATGGACTTCGATGAGCTGTTGAGTGTGACCGCCGATCTCATTTCGAAGTATTACGGCGTGGATCCCGATTCTCTGCTGAATGATGATACCTTCAGGAGATACGTATACTACGCCAAGAATTACGTGGAGAACTTCGGTAGTAGGGAGCTTGGAACAGTGGAAATCGAAGATGAGGTTCTGAAAGCTGTGAATTCTTTTGTAGAAAGTCTTTCCGAAGGTATGAGCGATGAGGAAATACAGAACCTAGCATTTGAAACCGCTAGGGGGAAAGGCGTCCCTGTAAGGGAGTTCTTCAGGGCCCTTTACATGATACTGTTGGGTCAACCTCAGGGTCCCAAGCTGGGCCCCCTCATCTCGAGAGTCGGCGTGAACAGATTTAAGGATCTATACAGGAAATCCTTGGAGGAAGGTAGGATTGTCCGAAAGGAGTGAAAGGATAAAGAATTTGCTAAAACTCAGGGAGTTCCTAAAGAAGAGGATAGAGAAGTTGGAGAGGGAAGTCCTCCAGTTAAGGGAGATGGTAGATGCTCTGGATCAAGTCCTACTGGAGCAAACCTTGGTAACCGCAGATCAGCTTAAGCCAGAGCTCGAGATTCAACAACCGAAAGATGTCGAGGATAGAAGACTCACCTTGGAGGACGGCACCCTGATCGGTATCGCTAGAGTGAATAGGAGGACTGGCAGCATTGTATTCGTGCCAACGGAGAATGTGGTAGTGAATGCTAGGGAGAGGCCTATAAGCTCATTCCTCGTGAGAAAAATCGAGGAATACGGAGGAAGATGCGAGGTTGATGAGTATCCAGACGGTAGGCTTAGATCAATAAGAATTCATATTGGAGAGTCGCAGAACTTAGAGAGAATCTTTAGGGCATTGAGGTGGGCGGTGACTAAATCCTTAGTTCAATAGAGAACTGACTCTATTATTCCTGCTGCCCTATCTAGAAAGTTCCAGTCACTGAATCTCTCCCTGAATTTTCTAGCCCTTTCCCTATACTCCTCCTCGAGTAAGGACCTCAGTACTTCAAAGAACTTCGTCTTAACCTCGGATTGCTTGAGCATCTTGCCTAAGCCCATCTCCTCTATGGAACGAGCGTTCTCCATTTTTTCAGTCTGGCCGGGAACTGGTATCAGTAAGAGGGGCTTACCGCACATTAGCGCCTCCGCGATAGTCGTATGCCCCGCTCTAGAAACCACCAGCCTAGCTCTCTCTAGGAAGCTCCACTTGTCCGGTAGCCACTTGTAGATCTTTACATTGCCTCTGATTTCCTCGTTCCCCGAGCCAGATGGTTCTCCCAATGATACTACGAAGTCGTAGTCTCTCATATTATCCGGGACGTTATTCAGAAGATCTACTATCACATTAGCCAAAGACTTCCTCTCGGCACCCGGTCCGGAAATCATTATCAGGATGGTATCCTCTTCCTTATCCAGTTCGCATTTTGGCTCTATTAGGGGACCTGAGAAGGCTATTCTATCCATGAGGGGTTTAGGAAGGTTTGATGTGTGATATTTGGATATGCTAAAAGGTGGGGGAAAATCTGCTATTATTGATGCTTGAGAGAGACCCCAGAACCTAGTTATCGCCATATTGAGGAGCTTCTCCACAACAGTGGAGAACATGCTATATCCCTCACTATCGCTCAGCTCATCTGGAGGAGCGTTTCTTCTCATGAGAGGTGATAGGAGCAGCTTAGGTTGGTTGAGTACGACCACGCTAGGCACTCCTAAGTATTGAGCCGCTATTAGTGTAGATACTCTGGAATCGGAAATGATAACATCGGGTGATGCCGCTTCTATGTTCTCCTTCTCTATCTTTATATGATGGAGGAACTTCCTCAATTCCGATAAGCTTTTGAGGGTCCCCCAGAGATCGGGGCTTCCATCCGGCTTCTGCTTCCACACCATCTCCTCACCGCAATGCACAACTTCTATGCCTCTAGCTCCCATCAAGTAGGAGGAAGCATCCCCATAGGCCGAAAAGAATATGGAAAACCCTTCTTTCTTTAGTCTCATGGCTAGGTTCAGGGACCTAGATGCATGTCCATACCCTATACCTAGGGGTGAAAAGTAGGCCCTCGGCATAAGATCGAACCTTTATCCAATCTCTCTCCTAACAACTCGTCCCTTCGGTTTTTCTTCCTCGAAGATCTCTGCAGTGAACCTGTATACCTCCGTGCCTTCCTTGAGCCAGCAATCAACCCACATCCCGGCTTTCATACAAGTCTGGCTGAGGAATTCTTCAGAGTCCCATGAGTATTCCACGGCGACTTGTGGGAGTAGGAGGCCAGAGTACACACCTCGACGGACTATCAACCCGTGTTTTCCCACCACTACTAGTCTAGGAAGATCGAGCCTGCTCTGCACCTTGTCATCTATCCTCTCCGGAGGAGTCAGTATCGAGACCTCAATCTTGACTCTCTCGAGCTCCTCCTCAGTCAAGGGGGGGAACCTAGGATCTTCGAATGCGGCAGCTACGGCTGCCCTTACGACGGCCTTGTAAAGGGGTAAAACTGGTTCAGGATAGCCTATACAACCCCTAAGATCTCCCTCGGGATACGTGTTTAGGGTTACGAAAGCCCCGTAAAGATTTCTCAGCTTGGGATATGGGGGGTCAACCTCTAGCGTGGATCTCCTTTCTAAATAGTACTCTATAGACTTCCTAGCTAGCCGAACTAGGTATTCTCCCTCCTCTATAGAGAACTCTGCCATCTTATCACCTCACTATAGCCACCGGACTCCCTAACGTTCCACCGGCATGTTCCGCGACTGCCTCACATTTTAGTGTGAGTAGGTGCATCACCTTAACACCCAAATCTATCTCAGTAAGGGTCTCGTAGTTAGCCATTCCCTTGGCTATGATGAGTTTTGAGGATCTCAGGATGTTCATATTGACTTCGGTCTCTTTCTCAGGCATGATCCCCAGTGGGGAATTCAAGCCGAAGATGTAGGGTGACCTGTGCAGTGACCTCAGCTCCTCCACAGTCAGATCGTCAGCCATCGGGGATCTTTTTGCGAACAAATACACTGTCTTACCCATTTGCTCCAAGTACCTGACTAGGATCAGATCGATGGGAGCCTCGTGGGCGTTGTCAAAGATGAAGGATATTATGTCCCTAGGACCCGCTTGGGTCACTAAGTCGAACGCCTCCTCGGTATTGTCTATCTCTAGATCTCTGGCTACTACCTTGGTAAATCTCTCTATGAGATCTCTTCCTCCCATGAGTGGGACCTCGTAACCATTAGCAGATGATGAGTTCAAGGCGAGCCACCTGAATTTATGATAGCCTTCAGGTAGGTTAGCTAGCTCCTCTTCTATCAGAGGAACTATGCTCCTTCGAACTTGTTCGATTAGCTCCCGCTTTCTAGCCTCGTAGGGATCCATTGATCCAGAATACGATTTAAGAAGCTCCTCCCTCTCGGCCGCTATGTGGGCGGGGGTAGGTGCTTCATCCATCTTTGAGTAGATGACCCTCACAACATCCTTAATGAAGGAGAGCCTATCATCAGCTGGCACGTATTTGGCCTCTCTAGCTGCGACCTTCAGTATGCAGGCAGGGCATCTGTAATCCAGTTTCATCTTAATCGATATCCTCACCTACAAAAAGCTGATTAAGATTTAGGAGGGCAACTAGAGTATGACGGAGGTTCCTAGGTTACTAGTTAACTTGAAGGCATATTCTCAGGCCTCAGGAGAGAGAGCTGTGGAGATAGCTAGGCAAGCGGAGAAGGTATGGAGGGAGACCGGGATCCTCATCGGCGTAGCACCCAATATGCTAGATTTGAGAGTGGTGACTGAAAGCGTCGATATTCCGGTGTACTCTCAGCATGTCGACCCCGTGGATCCAGGCGCCCACACAGGTCACATCCCACCGGAGCTCATAAGGGAATTCGGCGCAAGGGGATCTCTGCTGAATCATTCTGAGAGGCAGATAAAACTCCATCACATAGGAGCAGCCGTTTCAAAGCTGAAGGAACTTGGTCTCTCATCAATAGTGTGTGCTCCTACGCCTCAGGAGTCAGCAGCCGTAGCGGCGTTATTCCCGGACGCAGTCGCCATAGAGCCACCCGAACTCATCGGAACGGGAATACCGGTGTCTAAGGCAAAGCCGGAGGTCGTTCAGAACTCGCTTAAGGCTGTGATAGACGTTAATCCTGATGTAGATCTCCTCTGTGGGGCGGGAATTACTAGTGGGGAAGATGTGAATGCCGCAATAAAGCTCGGTAGTTACGGAGTGCTTGTTGCTTCTGCTGTGGCTAAGAGTCCAAATCCCTATGAAAAAATGAGGGAGTTGGTTGAGCCCTTCGTGAATCTCACTCGGGCCTGAACCTATCCTTCAATTTCTCCAGTACCTTCGGCAGGGTCGTGTACTCCATCTCCTCGGGACCGAGCCTATGCGGCATGAAAGGACCGTGTCTCCTCATATAGTCAGTTATCATGTTCGCCATTCTTCTGGCCTCGTCAAAGGCCACATCCGAGAAGAGATCGCTCGGTCCCACTAGCTTAGAGTCCTGCACTTGGAACCCCAGGGCAACTATCCTAGGAGGTCCATCGAACCTGCTTGGTCTCGCGTCAGCCTCAGATACGGGCATGAGAGGACCGTGATGAGATCCTCTCATCCATCCAGCCACTAAGAAGGGGAATGAGAAGGGCTCGAGTACCTCTCCCAGTGCCGGGAATCCGCTCTGAGCCCTGACTATTGCCACAGGATCATCCTTGCCCACGTACTTCCCGGCAATCAGGTTCAGCCTAGTAGTGCTGACCACAGCAGCGATCTCTCTATCCGACTTTCTGAACACTCTCCTTATCACATACCTACCTGGCGTGCCGATGAGGGAGAGGATGTCGTACATCTCCTCCGGTGAAGACATCTCTACGACCTTGCTCTCCATCACATCCATTATCTCGAATATGAAACCGTCATGGAGCCTAGGATCTATGACTAGGCCAGCAGTGTTGAAGGGATCTGCGAATATTCGGAACATCGGGAGGTTGAAGGCCCCCGGCTCGGTTTTGTCGGCCATGAATATCACTATTGGATCCGATGGTCTTTCTTCAAACTCCATTTCAGCCACTCCGGGACCCATACCCTTCAGATTACCTGAAAATGCATCTTTTAACAGATCTTGGCCCGCGCCGTAGAGTCCCAGCTCCTTCGCTACCTCAGTACCCTTCTTGAATACATTCCAAGCTAGCTCGTGGATTTCAGAGTCCTCCACCCCTTTTCTGTGCGTCATTATCAGCTGGAGATCGTCTCCTACAGCAGTTACGTAGAAATCTTCTATGAGCCTAGATTCCTTCGCTTTAGATAGCTCCTGGACGGCCACTTCCTTGAGCTTGGGGTGAACTACGTGATGCCCGGCCAAACCACCTATATCCGCTTTAATGACCGATACTGTCGTCTTTACCATGGACTCACCCTCGCAGCTAACGCTCGACTAAAATAAAAAGGGCTGGAGTCGAGGGAACTGCTATTCAATCGAAAACCAGGTATCCTCCCTCAGCTAAGATCCTCCTGAGCTTGTAGACTGCTCTCTTTACATCAGATTCCTTCTTCGCACCGGTGCATACCAGGCTTCCGGAGGCGAATATGAGGAAAACAACATCTGGATCCTTCATCCTGAAGATCAGGCCTGGAAACTGCTCTGGTTCGTAGAGTGTATTGGGTAACTCAAGGGCTAGCTTCTCTATGTCCACCTTGACGAAGAGTTTGGCGGAGGCGACTATGTTCTCGGCCTTGATGAGGGGCCTCCTCTTAACCTCTATTCCATGCTTCTTGAGGACTTCTATTGCCGCATTTATGGCTCTAGCCGATTCTTCTACGGACTTAGTGCCGGTACATACAAATTTCCCGCTGCTGAAGAGCAGGAGAGCAGCCTTAGGCTCGTCGAGCTTTAGAACTAACCCTGGGAACTTCTCCGGATCATACCTAGATTTCTTTATTTTTTTGGCGATTTCGTGTAGATCAAGCCTCTGCCTTATGTCGGCGGATGATACGACATTCTGGATGGTTATCTCGGGCTCCCTCAGCTTGCTTAAAATCTCTTCCACATCTTCCTTTTTTGCGGATTTTTCTTCCATTACTTCGCCTTCGTTATCGTCGAATGACATAGTTTTCCCCGTTTCACTACTATCCGGGTGACCCGTTATATATAAAGGAGAGGCAGTTAGTCCACCAACACGGGCCCCCTATGGTCTCTGGTTGGATGCCCCTAACTGTCAGATTCTTCAGCTCCTTCTCGACTATTATCTCCTTCGGTCGCGTAGAGTTCATGCAGCTCATTGTTGGTATCTCCCCTTCCCAGAGCCTTGGAATACTCGTAAAGGAGATAGGCAGCGATGAGTCCGACGATCGCCAGTTTAGCTGGAAGCGTCTGGAGTAGCTCCAAGGCAGAGCCTAAATACGGGATTCTCAGGACTACTTTGCCGTAAATGTCCTTAGGTGTCCTGAACCCCGGATCGGGAAGCGCGTTATTGTCTCCTTTCGTGTAAAAAATTGGCCCATTCACGCTCATGTCTATCCGAATTATTCTGTGAACTATGAGCGAACTCGACCAAGGGACCCTGAATACTATTATGTCCCCCACCTTTAGGTCGTAGGGATCGGCACCCACCACTATGAGTAGATCTCCCACTTCCAGAGTTGGTCTCATCGATCCCGATGTGACGACAGTGAATGGGGAATCCACCCCGGTTAGTAAGGGTAGGACAACCTTAAAGAATGTTAGAAAGAGCAGGAACAGTACGGCTAAGGTGAGAATTTCCTTAGTCAGCCACTTGTTCGCCTGGTCGGCTGGCAACTCAGATCGCCTTCACCACCTTGGGTTCTTCCTTTCTCACCTTGCGCAGAATCCTGTAGCCGCATCTCGGACATTTGAAATCCTTGAAATACTCCTCCATCTCCTCCTTAGTGAAGATGTAGCCGCACCTCAAGCACTGATACATTCTCACTCACCATGAAGCCGTTAAAAGAGGAATAAAAAGGTTATTCTTTCACCTGTGAGGCCGCCTTCACCTTCTCAGCTATTCTCTTCTTTATCTCGTTCAGTCTCTCCTCTCCAATCTCATCTAGCCATTCCTTGCGGGCCTTCTGTATGAGTTCCTTGTACCTATTCCTCACTGTAACCTCAGTAACGTTAGCGGCCTGAGCAAGCTCTCTCTGAGTTCTATGTATACCTAACTCCTGGCAAGCCATGTAAACAGCCGCTGCAGCGACACCTACTGGCTCTCTGCCCATTGTGGCCCCGTTTTTCTTGGCTATCTTGATTATCCTTATTGCCTGAGTCGCAATCTCCTCAGGGAGATTGAGCTTAGAACAAATGAGGTATACGAAATTCTCCGGCTTCGGTGGAGGTATCTGTATCCCAAGCTTCCTGAATAGGAACCTGAAACTCCTCCCGACTTCCTTCTCCTCTAAAGAGAAGTACCTCGACACCTCCTCTAGGGTCCTAGGGACATCGGTCCTCCTGCAAGCGGCATAGATGACCGCCGCTACCATGGCATCCATGCTCCTTCCCTTAACTAGTCCGGCCCGTGCTGCCATCCTGTAAAGGGTAGCTGCATCCTCAACGGTTTCTTGCGGTAGGTTCAGAGATTCTGCGGCATCTCTTATCTTCCTTAGAGCGGGCTCCACAGTCTTCTCCTTTGAGTCCGCTACATGCTTCTGAGTTCTCTTCAGCTGGTTCACAGATTTCTTGCTTAATCCCCTAGTTAGGGTTATCTCGGTATCCAGACCGAAACCTGGTCTCAGTGGAGTGACCGGCGCACCTGCATGGGCCCTTTCCATGTACTCATCTGAATCGAAGGCCCTCCAGTCCTTCGAGAAATTCAATACGCTTGAATCTATAATCAGGCCACAATCTTGGCAAACTAGATCTCCAGTTTCTGGATCCTCCACTATGTTAGTGCTCCCACATCTGGGGCACTTTAGCTCTTCCTCCTCTTGAGAGGAAGTTTCAGCGGCCTTAGAATACTCTCTCTTCTCCCGAGACAGGAAAACCCACCACCCCTTTAGTAAATTGCCGAAGTGTAGACACCCATATGCATATATAAAAGTTTCGCTAAACTTATCAATACGATCATACTGCAGCTGCGGAAAGGTCCACGATTTCTTGAGTAACGCTGTAAAGAAACTTCTTTTTTGCTCGTAATAGGCTCCTTTCGCTTAAAATACTTACCGTTTGTGGGATTCGTAGATGCTATGTGGGCGCTGAGCTAAAGTTTTTAGATCCGTAAGCCGGCATAGACATCAGCGGCCGTAGTCTAGCCTGGACAGGATGCCGGCCCTCCAAGCCGGAGACCCGGGTTCAAATCCCGGCGGCCGCACCATAGTAAATAGGTGTCACATTTGGCAGCGGATGAGTTGGAGGAGACCATCATTTCGGCCGTGAGGGAGCTCGCTAAAAGGGAGGGATTTAGATCGGATAAGTCTCTGGACTTAGCGGCTGATCTCACTCTAGCCTTCATTAAATCTATGCTCTCCTCGAAGAGGAAACTCGCATCTCTAGCAGAACTGCTGGATAGTGAGGATCAAGAGTG
>JACXSR010000001.1:0-7624 GCA_035319845.1 Thermoproteota archaeon | reverse complement strand
ATCGCCCCGGAGGGGAAGGCCATGAAGTCCCCGGATACCGTCAGGCTGGATATTCTCCCTTCCTTCATCTCCAAAATGATCTCTACGGTCTTACCCGACCTGGATCTCAAAACCCTCCTTCTCATCTCCTGAAATTCCACCTCCTACTCCTATACTTCGCTTCCAACTCCTCCACAGTCTTCCACTCCTCCTCAGTCAGATCACCCTCCTCCATCTCCCCCAAGAAGGAGAACGAGTCGAGGGCTGCTCTCAACACCTCCTCATACTCAACCTCCCTCCCCAGCTCCCTCTCTATGGTGGTAACCCTCTCCAAGACGCTCCTCACCCCCTTGTCGGATAGCTTCTCCTTGGGAGGGGATATCAGTTTAGCGAGGGTCTCCAGATCCGTGGCGTACATGACGGTGCCATGCTGCAGTAGGATTCCGCCCTCCCTCGTCTGGGCGCTACCCGAGACCTTCCTTCCCCTGATGAGTACATCGTTGACGCCAGCGAACTGGGGCTCAAGGCCGAACCTCCTCACAATCCCCATGACACCCTCGCACAGGTACCTGAAGCTCTCCCTAACATCCTTGGGGAACAGATGGGTGGGTCCCGCGACCGAATAGGTGAGCTCACCTCTCTCATCGTGGTAGACGGCCCCTCCGCCAGTGATCCTCCTCACCACGGCAACGCCCATCCTCCCGACCTCCTCCAAGTTGACGGAGCTCTCGACCCTTTGGAAGTACCCCACCGTTATGGCGCTGGGTCTGAACCTGTAGAACCGGATGGTCGGTATCCCGGATCTGAGGAGTGCCTCATCCACGGCCATGTTGAAGGCGGCGTCTCCCTCAAGTCGGAGGAGCCTCCACCTCACTTCCTGACACCTCTCATGAGATGCCATCCCATGTATTTTATCCTCTTAATCTCACTCTCTAGGAAACGCTGGAAGACCTCAGCCTGACTGAGACCCTCCAGTGCCCCGACATCGCCCTCCGTGATGAGTTCCTCGTAGGTGGGAGATGAGGCGAGGAGGCCTAGAAGGAGGATGAGCCCCTCACCGGGCTCCAGCACGAAAAGCCGACCCCATGTCCTTCCCCAGAGACCGGAAATCCCACCCTTCAAACCAGCTAACTCCAACCACCTCTCCGTGATCAGGTAGCCCTCATCAGGGAACTCCCCCATCCCGGGGTAGAGTATCCCTGACCTGAGCACATTCTCGGCCACTATGAGGTAACCGTCCCGCACCCTCTCTAGGGGTGTGATCTCGTCCTTCAAACCCAAGATGGACCTGAGCTCGAAATCCAGCCTCTCCACGAGCTCCGTGCTCGAGGGGCTGTAGGAGGAGTAAGCGTCGCTGCTCATGGTGGCGGTGACCAGTACCCTCCCGATCGAGACCAGCCTAGCCAAGCCCCCCCTCGTCGGTGCCAGCAGGGCCACGATGGATCCTCGAGGAACTTCGAACACCCCCGCCCTCTTCAGCCTTCTGTCGCTGGCAGTGAGCTCCTCCTCAGTGAGGCCTATCAGGGTTAGGGAGCCCAGCACGAGGGGATCCATCCTCTCCCTTCCGTCCTCCTCTAGGGCATCGGGGGGTAGTGAGCTGAGGATGACCATGGCTTCATCGGGGCTAATCCTTCCACCTCCCGACTACAACCGGTGGACCAATA
This sequence comes from Thermoproteota archaeon, assembly GCA_035319845.1. Lineage (GTDB taxonomy): Archaea > Korarchaeota > Korarchaeia > Korarchaeales > Korarchaeaceae > Korarchaeum. Next base: position 5,981 of record JACXSR010000001.1, on the reverse strand, counting down.
TACCCTTTGCCCCATCCATATGAGTTAGAATCACAAGAGTTATATTTCAGTACATCTAGTATAACGGAGATATGAGGTGATCTATTTGGTTGTCGCATCGAAGGGAAGTGATAGGTTGAAGAACCTCCTGAACCAAGCCATAGCTAGGGAGATACAGGTCTCGATCCAGTACATGTGGCAGCACGTGCAGACCACGGGCCCCCTCCATCACCTGCTTGCAGACGAACTCAAAAAGATTGCCATAGAGGAGATGAAACACGCTGAACAGATAGCAGAGAGACTCTGGTATCTGGGAGGAACTCCCACCACAGTTCCTAGCCCTATACTCGTCGGTGAGAACCTAAAGGAGATGATGGAGAGGGATGTGCGGGATGAGGAGGAGGCAATAAGGCTGTACCGGGAGATTATAGAGGTGGCCCAGCAGGAGGGAGACATCGTGACTGCAAGGCTTTTTAGGAAGATATTGGAAGAAGAGGAGGAGCATCACGATTTCTTCACCACCGTGCTCGAGGGTCTATGATCGGTGGATGAGGAGGTGGTGGTTATGGTTGATAGGTTCGGAGAGTTGATCCAGACGGCCTCCCACGAGGAGGAAGCCACCAAGGAGAAGCATACTCCCTTCATAGAAGCCCCCGATACCGTGGACTCAGGGGAGGAGTTTGAGGTGACCGTGATAGTGGGTAAGGAGATCCCTCATCCCAACAAGTGGGAGCACCACATCAAGTGGGTCCAAGTATTCATCGAGGAGGAGGGCAGGCCCTACAACCCCATCCATGTGGCCACTTTCGATATGGGTCCGACGTACGGAGAACCCAAGGTGAAGTTTAAGATGAAGCTCCAGAAAAATTCCAAGCTCTGGGTGATAAGCTACTGCAATCTCCACGGTCTCTGGGAGGCTTCCAAGGAGATCAGGGTCCGTTGATTCCCGAATCCACCATCATATTTTTATTGGATTTGTCGCCTCATTAAGGTGTGTCAGTCATGCTAACCTCTGAGTTAGATGTGCGAATAGACGCCAAGGACAGGCAGATCTTGGAATATCTGCTGGAGAACGGGAGGATGTCCCTCAAGGAGATAGGGAAGAAGCTTGGAATTAGTGATGTGGCAGTTAGAAAGAGAATAAAGAAGCTGGAGAGGGCCGGCATTATAAGGGGATACACGGTCAAGGTCAACCCCTCTGCCTTGGGGTATGCGGTTGTCTCCCTGACTGGCGTGGATGTGGAACCTGGCGACCTCATCAGGGTGGCCAGGGAGCTTACCAGCAAGGATTACGTTAAATCGGCCTGGATCACTGCCGGAGACCACTCAATCATGCTGGAGATATGGGCAAAAGATAGCAAGGAGATGGACGAAATTCTGGCAGAGATCTCCGAGATGAAGGGGGTTACGAGGGTCTGCCCGGCCGTAATAACCCAAGGACTGAAGTCCCGATGCTGAACTAGAGGATCTTCCCTCCTCTCTTATGGGTGTATAGGACAACCACCGAGTGGGTGGCCTCCACCCCCTCCACCTTCAGCAGCTTGTCCTTCAGAAACTTCCTGAACTCCACGGTGTTCTCCGCCTCCACCACTGCCACCACATCGAACTCCCCTGTCACCTCGTAGAGATCCACGACCTCGGGATACTTCTTTAAAGCTTCTGTGACCTTGTCCAAGAGCTTGCTCTCCACCCTTATGCTCACGATCACTAAGGTCATCTTTCTCCCCCACCCAACTAGCTCACCTGACCCTCATGACCACTAACCTACCCCTAACCCTCTCCACTAGGGTCTTGGGGAGCCGATAAGCTTTGCCTTTTAACTTACCCCTCCCGAAGACCGCGACGAAATCGTACGGTTCGGCCTCCTCAGCGAGGGCGGTCTCGTCACCCTTGATCACGAACACCGTAACTTCGTAGCCCTTCCTCCTGAGGATGGAGGCAACCTCCTCCAGATGGGAGAGAGCGAGCTCCTCCAACTGGCGCATCTCCTCCAAGTCCTTAGCCGACACGAGATCGGTGAGGAAGAGCCTGTGCCTCCTATCGAAGCTCTCCATGATGACCTTGGCCGCCACCTCAGAGGGGATGCCCGGGGGGACCACCACTAGAACCTCCATCTTGTAGGCTGCAGGTCTCACCTCGTCGGCGTGGAGGCGTCCAGTCACAGGCAAGCCCCTACTCCTCCTGTACACGGAGTAAAGTAGCAACCCCGTCACCAACCAGAGGGTTCCGAGGCTCCTCCCTATAGGATGGAAGATTACCATGAGCACGAGTATTATCAGCGCCGCCACGCTACCAACAACGCCGGTCAGTGGCTTCCCGAGGATGGTAGGGCTCTTCCAGGGCCTGTAAGCCTCCCTGTCCAGCCTTCTGAGGCGAAGGATGGATAGGTTGACGAAGATGTAGGTTATCAGGGCCGCGAACGTGTAGAGGTCGGCGACCTTCTCCAAGCCACCCAAGAACGCGAGGGTCATCCCTATTCCGCCGAAGAAGAGGATGGATCTGGTGGGGGTCCTGAACTTAGGATGGATCTGATTGAACCAGGAGGGCATCTGACTGTACTTGGCCATGGAGAAGACTATCCTCGACACTCCCACGACCCCGGTGTTGGCAGAGGCGAGATTGACGGTGAACCCCGTGAAGGCCACCAGATAGGCGAGGGGCTCGCCCACGTAGGATATCCGCCTCGCCATGGTCACGAGGGGGCTCTCCAAATCCCTCGCCAAGTGCTCCCAAGGGAGCATCCCCATGCTGAGCACGGAGAGGCCCAGGGCGAAGACCAGCACCATGACCACGGACAGCTTGGTCGCCAAGGGGATCCACCTGTACGGCCTCTTGGTCTCCTCGGCCGCCTGCGCGATGGAGGCTATGCCCACGTAGGAGCTCATGGCGAGCGTAACCCCGTAGATGAAGTTCTGACTCCTCAGGTCCATGAAGGGTATGTAGGATACATCCAAGGGTTGGGGAGATCCTATCTGGGTGATCTGGGAAAGGAAGAGTGGGAGGGAGAAGTTGAAGAGGAACCCCAAAATCAGGATGGCCGACTGGACTAGGAGACTGGGGACGACCATCATCTCATTTAGCGTGGATGACTCCTTGATCCCGATGATGTTCACGATAATCAGGAAGGAGATCATCACCAGAGTTGTTATAACGAGGTTTCCCACGTGAAACGGGCCTACTTGAGTCACCTCACCTATTGAAGGGATGAAGTAGCTGAGGTAGCCCGCCGAGGCCATGGCAAAGAGGGTTATGTCGACCGTGTAGGCTAGGAGCATCATCCACCCAGCGACGAAGCCGGCGAGATCGTTGAATGCCTTCATGGAGTAGACCTGCACGCCCCCGGCGTAGGGATATGTGGAGGCCAGTTCCGCGTAGCTGAGGCCCGTGGCTATGTAGAGGATCGCCGCCAGGGCGAAGGCGAGCGGGGATCCCCCAGCGGCGTAGAGAGCTACCAGTCCAAGGGCGACGTAGATGTCGGCCCCGACATCGGCGTAGCCCATGGAGAATGAGCCGAACCAGCCTATGTCCCTCTTTAGTGCTACCCTCTCCTCCCGCCTCTCCCTCCGCACGCCCCCACCCGACCGCCCATGCTCAGCTCGATCGGAACCCGACTATTAAAAGGATTGACCCTCCTTACCCGATATCCTCATCGGACGCCCACCTGTTCACCAAGAACTTGGCTAGGAAGGGCGCTCCGAAGGCCGTGACCAGTGAGTAGAGTATTAGGGAGGAGTACAGGACCTCGTCTATGGTCCCGAGTCTCAGTCCGGTCTCCGCCGCTGCTATGACCAAGCTGAGCTTAGCCCACATTATCGTGCCCATGATAACCGATCTCTTGATCCCGAGAACGTTCCTAGCGGAAACCGTCACTCCCAAGACCTTTCCCAGCAGGCTTAGGGCGATCAACCCCGGTAGGAGCCAGAGGTTCGTCTTCAAGATCGCATCTACCACGTTCACCTTGACCCCAGTGAGGAGGAAGAATGCGGGCAGGAACAGTGCGTATCCAAACGAGGCCAGGTTCCTGAGCAGGTACTCACTGGAGTAAATGAGCTCTGAAACTAGGACGCCGGCGAAAAACGCGCCTATCACCCCATGCACTCCAGAGGCCTCCGCCATTGCGGCGAAGATGATCATCAGGACCATGCTCAGCCTAGTGGAGAAGTGATATCTCCTCTCCAGAGTCTGCACCTTCTCGGTGAGCTTGGAGTAAGCCTTGATAAGTCTGTAGGACGGATACAGGACGAGAAAGAGGAGTAAAAGGATCCAGATGGTATCGAGGGAGAGGTTGGATCCCTCGACGAAGAAGGCCAGGAGGAACATGCTTAGCATGTCGGACACCGCTGTAGCGCCCAGCAGGAGGTCCGAGAAAGAGGGATTTCCGTGCCCTCCCACTTCAAGCAGGTGTCTCATCTCCAGCACGGTCGGGAGGACCACGCCCACTGAGGTGGTGGAGGAGACCACGCCTATTAACCACGGGTTCACATCCACCGCCATGCCAAGCGCGTAGCCCAGTAAGAAGGGTATCATGGTGGCGGCCGTCCCCACCAGAAGCGCGGTGAAGAAGTTCTCCTTGAGGAACTCCAGCTCCACCTCCAAGCCGGCGAGGAACAGGAGGTAAATGAGGCCAAAATCGAACAGAAAGGAAAACCAAGGAAGATCTGGTTGCACCAAGTTCAGGAAGGACTGACCCACTAAGATGCCCATAGCTATCTCCACCACGACGCATGGAACACCGGTTCTCCTCGCTATAAGTGGACAGATAATGGCTAGGACGCCAAGTAAAGCGAGTTGAACTATCTCCGATGCCAAAAGCTACCCCCTTTCAATGAGAGACCATTCGCTCCAGCGCCTCCAGATCCACGTACTTGGAGAGATCCTCCCCCGTCGACAGCATGTGAGCCTCCACCAGCTGTGCAACCTTTCTACCGAGTGGTGTGAGCCTGTAGTACACTCCCCTCTTCGTGTCAGGTCCCTTCTCCTTCACCAAGAGCTCGCCATCATCGAAGTACCTCTTGATGTAGTAATCCAAGCTGACTATCTTGGACCTCTCGTCCTCTAACCCCTTCCCTCCCCTCTTCTTCATCTTGCTCCTGATCTTCACATACTTTATTAGGGTTTGGGGGGAGGCGAGCACACCCGCCCGTTCTAGCTTGCTGACAGTGTAGAGTATCGCGAGGGAGACCTCGTTCAGCTTCCACGTTGGATATGCCACCAGCTCCCTGAATCCTGCCTCATCGAGCTCTATGGCCCTGGCATTGAGGTAAAGAGCTAGGTGGAACAGGGGTATTTTGAGGAACCCGGCGCACACCACCAAGATCCTCAGCCTCCTCCCCTGACCTCCGGAGGAGTTGAACTCCCTGACCTTCTTGGCTAGCCCGACCATAGAGGATATCACCGTAAGCTGATCCAGCGAGGGGAGCTCCTCCTCAACCACGCTCTCCGAGGAATTTATCAGCTCTAACTTACTGCGAAAATCCTCGTACCCCTCACCCAGCAGCCCATCCCTGATGAGGAAGGCGAACCTTATCATCCTCAGGTCGTCGCCCACCAGCCTCTCGAACATCCTGAAATCGGTAGAGGTAGGGGCTACCAGCAGGTAAAATGAGTCAGATAGATCTATGGCCTTTTCTGCGCTCCTTGTCAGGATCTTCTCGAGCTTCTCCAGTCCCGAGCCCCTACCCCCGGCGCCCATCCAGATCGATCAAAATCGATTTTGATAACTTATAATCTTTATGATCCCGACAACATAATTTTACATGAAAATCCACTTTTTATATAACTGTAGGCATTTTGATTACAAAATTTATTCTTACCCAATCCGAAATTACTGTAATAGTACCACTTAAGGGTTATAAAGGAAAACTTATACATCACATTGATAACGCTATGTCAAACAGGGGGGGCAGGAGGTACAGGGTAGCTGGCGAGGGGCTGGAACCGGTGATCGGGCCCTATAGGAGGTATCACGAGTTCCTCAGAGGTATAGCCTCAGATCTCGCCGA
>JACXSR010000022.1:0-9393 GCA_035319845.1 Thermoproteota archaeon | reverse complement strand
TGCTGAGACGGGCTTTGAGCCTCCAAAGGAGCCAGTGATCTTCATGAAGGCCCGCACTTCCCTGAACGGTCCTTACGATGATGTGATAGTCCCTGATGACTATGTGAAGGAGGTGGATTATGAGGGCGAGATAGCCTTTGTAATGAGGAAGGGAGGTCGTAGGTTGAATGAGAGGGAGGCCAAGGAATCGATTCTCGGCTACATGGCCTTCAACGATGTCACTGCTAGAGATCTTCAGAGGAGGGACGGTCAGTGGGTGAGGGGCAAGAGCATCGACACCTTCGCCCCTATTGGCCCTTGGATAGATGTCTCAGCTGACTTCGACGAGCTGGGGGTGACCACTTGGGTCAACGGTGAGAGAAGGCAGCATGCCAGCTCCAGTCAGATGATATTCAAGCCATGGGACATAGTGACCATACTGAGCGCTGGGATGACCTTGGAGCCTGGGGATATTATAGCTACGGGGACACCTTCAGGGGTGGGAGGTTTTTCCAATCCTCCAAAGCTTCTGAAGCATGGGGATGTTGTGGAGATAGAGGTGTGGAGCGTGGGGAGGATAAGGAATCGCATAGTTTTCGAGAGTATGAGGGAGTGAGATGAATCCCATCCTCACTGCAACACTGGCCAGCTTGGGCGCGGGCCTGATGACCGCACTAGGGGCCCTGCCAGCCCTGCTTCTGGGCGGAGAGGTTCCAGACAAGTTGATGGATGTCCTATACGGGTTATCAGCTGGGGTCATGCTGGCTGCTAGCGCCTTCAGCCTCCTAGTGCCGGCGCTAGGGATGGGGTCCGTGTATCACGTTGCTGCGGGTTTCGTATGCGGGGCCCTGCTTATTGAGGCGGGAGATAGGTTTATCCCTCACGTCCATCCTGTCTATGGGTATGAGGGTCCCTCTTCAAGACTCAGGAAGGTTTGGCTCCTTATACTGGCCATGACGATACATAATTTCCCTGAAGGCATGGCTGTTGGAGTTGCATTCGCTGGAGAGAGTTTCGGAGCAGCTTTGGCCCTCGCCATAGCCATAGGGATTCAGAATGTACCGGAAGGACTTGCCGTCTCGGCGCCTCTCGTGAGGGAAGGATACGAGGGGAGGAGGGCTGTACTATATGGTACCCTCACAGGACTGGTGGAGCCCTTAGGAGGTCTTGTGGGGGCATATGCGGTTATAACCGTGAGGACCCTCCTCCCCTTTATCATGGGCCTCGCGGCGGGGGCGATGATATTCGTTGTCAGCGATGAGATGATACCTGAGAGTCACAGGAAGGGACATGAAAGATGGGCTACGATGGGTGTCATAGCCGGGTTCGTTATAATGATGGTCTTGGATAACATATTCGCTTATTAATTAAGCGATATTCGGCATTCAACAGCGTAATTATGCAAACATGAACTGACGCGAACGTCACTATAATGACCATTTATTCTCCTCTTACTAGAATAAGAATCACATTCACTATCTTTAAATTGTAAATTTGAACGGTTTGCTTATCAAACCATAAGTTTTATAATATCTATGTCATTCGTTCGGGTTTAGGGATCTACATGGATCCATTTGGACTTATTCAACAATGGTTATCCGGCTATCCGGCAGGCTGGGAGAGATTTCTCTCAATGATTGGCATTGAGGTCCACTGGTTCATCCTGCAGTATGTACTAGGTCTCTCCTTCCTCGCTGTTGTCACCGAGGCCATATACCTGAAGACCGGGAACGAGGATTGGAAGAGACTGTCCAAGACACTAGCTAAGGCCTTTGTAGCAGTGTTCGCAGTTGGAGCAGCCACGGGGACTGCATCAGAGTTCGGCCTCGTTTTACTTTGGCCAAATCTCACCGAAGCGGCCGGTAGGTACATTTACTTCCCACTCTACATGGAGATATTCGCCTTTATCATGGAGGGAGTCTTCATCTACATGTACTTCTACGCTGAGGAAAAGGTTTCGCCCAAGACCCATTTGCTGATAGGAGTCCTAGCCTTCATAGGCGCTTGGTACTCCGGAGCCATGATTCTGAGCGTCAACTCGTTCATGCAAGCCCCAGTTAACGTGATCGCTCACTATGATCCCATGATAGGCCCCTCCAGCTGGGCACCGCCTGATGTAGTTCTCTTCGTTCCCGCCCAGATAGCTCAGGCCCTGAATGTGGAGAAACTCGCTGCGGTGGGAGCTAAGGTGCTGGGCACCTCGCCCGACCAGGTGACCGTTTCCCTTCCATCCGGCCTAGTCAGGACCCTGATGTACGAGGCCTTCATGGGCAAGACCATAGGGGAGAGCACGCTCGCTGCCGTGATAAAGCCGGAAGTCCTTCCGACCCTGTCATCCGTTCCTCTGAAGACCGTGATAGACGCTATAGTCGCTAACACGGTGAAGAATGCCGGTACCTTCATGATAACGTTCCTGTCCAAGGGCTACCTAGCGACCTACCTGCACGCCATCGGGGCTGCGTTAACCGTGTCGGCCTTCACCCTCCTAGGGGGATACGCCCTCAGGATCCTCAAGTCCAAGGATGATGAGGACAGGTCTTACTTCCTCAACGCCCTCAAGTTTGCAGCTATACTAGCCCTCGTGATGATCGCCCTTCAGGGGATCCTCTTCGGTCACTCCATGGGTGCGGCAGTGGCAAAGTACAATCCGGAGAAGTTCGCGGCCATGGAGGCCACGACCAAGCAGGTGACGAGTCTTCCTGCCATGCTCGGCATGGAATCCCTCGTCAGGCAGTTAATGCCCTTACTGGCCTATGGGACCCCCGAAGCGAAGTTACCGTCCTACGACGTTATAGCTGAGGATTACAGACCCCCTCTCATAATACACTACCTGTACTACACCAAGATAGGCCTGGGAGTCCTGCTCGGTCTGATAGCCCTGTTAGCCACCTTCTTAGTCCTAAGGAGGAGCGAGTGGCCCAAGTGGGCCCTCTGGGTGGCAGTGATATCCCCTGCAATAGCTCAGATCACCAGCTTCCTAGGTTGGGGGGTCAGGGAGATAGGGAGGAAACCTTGGGCGATTTACGGCATAATGGACGTGAGAACGGAGCTTACCATAAATCCGCCTCCCACATGGCAGTTGCTCGGCGTCGCCTTCTACCTAGCTGCGATACTGGTGGTGCTGGTGCTGGCTGTATATTGGTTCCTGTGGAGGAGGTGATGTTATGCAGGCTCCCCTTCCCGTTTCCGCCATAATATCACTCACATTCGGGCTCCACATAATTCTAGTGAACTTGGACATGGCTCTCGCCACCTTCATACCGTTGATGGAGTGGTGGTCATTGAAGAGGAAGGACGACTTCCTTATGGACAGGGCGAAGGTCCTGATGAGATATTACGCGAGCACTTACGCCGTCGCCGGAGTTTTCGGTACTGGATTCACGGTTGCCCTGCTAAGCTTCTACCCTCAGTTCATTGGGCTAGCTGGCCACCTCACGTGGGTCCCCTTCGGGTTGGCCATACTGATTATAGCCCTCAGGTTCCTGACAATAGTGCTCTACTGGTACTTGTGGGACAAGATTTCGTCGAACATACATCTGCTGGTCGGAGCGGTGATGGCCCTCACGGGATACCTGATACCCTTCGGGTTCAGAGCGGTATTCGCATTCCTGAACGTTCCCTCTGGGCTCCACTTGGAGCCCAAACCCTACTTGGACGTGGTAGAGGCCTTAGCTAATCCGACGTTCTTGCCGCTGTTCCTGAAGAGCGTCTTCGGCGCTCTGGCCGCCGGTTCCTTGGTTCTCGTATCCGCGTACTCCATCAGGTACCTCAGCGCTGGCGAGCTCAGGGAGAAATACTTGGACCTAGTCCGCCTGTACGCCAAGTACGGGGGCATATCCCTGCTACTGATGGTGATATTCGGTCTCTGGTACTCAATAAGCCTGTTAGTCACTCCTTACAAGTTCAACAACATTTTCGGCTTCTTGGTGGGTGCCAGCCCGCAGCACGACTTCAGCTGGCTGTTCATACTCAAGATGGTCCTCGTGGCCGTTCAGTTCGTCGCGGTTTACTACGTGCTCAAGGGGAAGGAGCTCACTGATGTGATCGGATGGGCAAAGGTGGCTGGGCCCGCCGCCCTAGCTACAGTGTTCACCGGTGAGATGCTCAACATGCACAGCCAGCTTCCGTACTTCGTTGCTCAGCCTGAGGTGGTGCACTCCCTGCCCGAATTGTTCAAGCAGGCGCTGTTGACCACCACCGCCAACACCCTAGCTGATGTGCCTGAGCTCTACATGATAACCGCCGTCTTCCTAGTTCCACTGCTGGCCGCCACGGGAGCCATGTTTTACCTGTTCCTCAAGGACTAGTTCCCTCCCCTCCCCATTTTTAGAGCTCTATTCCGAGGGCCATCCTAGCCAGCAATCCCACCAAGAAGGAGACGGAGGCCACCCCCAGGCTTATTCCCAGCATCTCCAAGAACATCCTCAGCACGGACTGGTCCTTCACAACGGCCACGTAGGAGGAGAACACCCCTATTATCACAACCACAACCGCCAGCATGGTCGCCAAGGCCATATAGGGATCATCGAGGGTTATGAAGGGTGTTACCATGAGGGCGACGGTCATCACATATGCGATTCCGGTGTAAAGGGCCCCCTTCAGGGGATTACCCATACCCTCAGACCTCCTAGAGAGGTACTCCGAGGCGGCCATGGACAGGCTGGCTGCGACGCCCATCACGAGACCAGCCAGCCCTATTAACTTGGCGTTCTGCAGGGCAAATGTGAATCCTGCGAGGGCCCCGGTGAGCTCCACTAGGGCATCGTTGAGCCCCAAGACCATGGATCCCACATACTCGACCCTCTCCTCCCTGACTAGTTTGATCAGCTGGTCCTCGTGCTCTTCCTCTTCTTCCAGAAGGGTAGCGGCCTCTGGGATCTCGTCCATTATCCTCCTGTACCCCTCTTGGGCGATCTCCTCCCCTCTCTCCATCAGCTTTATTGCGAAGGTTACCCCGAATATCTTGGCGACCAGGGAGTAGAGGATGACCTTCTTCGCGTCGGGCTCCACATCCCTTCCAGTATACTTCCTCAGAATTGAATAATGCCTAAGTTCGTCTCTAGCAATTCTCTCCAGCACCTTCCTGTTCTCCTCATCCACTCGCTGAGCCAAGCTGAGATACACGTTGTATTCCGTTATCTCATTCCTCTGGAATTCGAGCAGAGCTTCCATGGTCTCCGGCTTCAGGTCAGCCATGGTGATCCCATCGGTACTCGGGGTTTAAGATTTAAGGTGATGACTGCATCCTGAGGAAGGAGTACTGGGTGGGCATTTGAGAGGAAAGAAGTTATCTCTCTGGGAAGCAACCTCCATAGCCGTAGGTATCATAATAGGAGCCAGCATCTTCTCGATCCTAGGAGTTGGGGCGGAGATAGCCGGCAGAGACCTCCCCTTAGCCTTCATACTCTCCTCTCTAGCGGCCTACTCCGTAGCTTACAACTACGCCAAGCTGGGATCCAGATTCGTGTCCAATGCGGGACCGATAGAGTTCATCCTCAGGGGATTAGGAGATAATGAAATAACCGGTACCCTCGCCTTCTTGATGTGGATGAGTTACGTTGTCTCTCTATCCCTGTTTGCCAACGCATTCGCAGGTTACTTCCTCGCTTTAGTAGGAGCAGGACAGCATCCACTCTTATTTGGATTGGTTGAAGTGGCTGTGGTCGCTATTTTCACAGCTTTGAACTTCTTCGGTTCCAAGGCGGTGGGGAGAGCTGAATCATTCATAGTGCTGGGCAAGTTGCTGGTTTTAGGGGTGTTCGTCCTAGGTGGACTATGGACAATTAATCCGGAGTACGTGACACCTCAATTGGACCCTAGCCACGTCATGGGCGCTGTTTACGCCGCCACTATATTCTTCCTCAGTTATACGGGCTTCGGGCTGATAACCAACGCATCGGAGGACATAGAAAATCCCGAGAAGAATGTCCCCAGGGCCATATACCTGAGCCTGCTGATAGTGACCTTGGTCTACGTGTCAATCGCTGTGGTCGCGGTAGGGAACCTCCCGATCGAAGAATTGGTGAGGGCTAAAGAGTACGCGTTGGCCGAGGCGGCCAAACCCTTCCTTGGAGGGCTGGGCTTCACCTTCATCTCCCTAGGCGCCTTGTTCTCCACCTCTTCAGCGACCAATGCCACATTGTATGGAGGAGCCAACATCGCCTACGCTTTAGCCAAGAAGGGGGAGCTACCCCCGGTATTCGAGAGGAAGACATGGTTTTCCGCTCCCGAGGGCCTCTATATAACAGCGGGATTAGGGCTCACCTTCGCCTTACTCTTCAACATCGAGGGGATAGCTGCCATATGTAGCGCTACCTTCCTTTTGGTGTACATATTCGCTATAGCGTCGCACCTTAAGCTCACCCAAGAAACAGGCGCTAACAAACTCTTTGTATCCCTCAGCTTAGTTATTGTCCTAATGATATTCTCCCTCTTGATGTATTACCAGTGGATAACGGACCGCCGAGTGTTTTACACGATCTGGATCGCGGTTCTCTCCTTTGCTCTCATCGAGTTAATCTACAGGAGGGCCACTGGGCGGAAACTCCTGAACAGGCAGGAGACGATGAGCAAATATGGAATTGAGTGATAGGTGTATCAGACGAACATGACTACCGCGTCCTCCATCGCCATGTTCATGAAGGTAGTTGCCCCTACCACATCATCTACCTCTTCTATCAGATCCTCTCTCTTCAGGCCGAACATCTCCATCGTTGTGGAGCAGGCGTAAAACTTCACTCCCAGGTCCTTGCACTCCTTTATCATCTCCCTTATGGTGGGCATGTTGAGCTCCTCTATCTTCTTCTTCACCATGCTCGTGGCCATGGCGGTCATTCCGGGTAAGATGGCAAGTATGTTGGGCATGCCCATGGACGGATTCCCGACCGGAGTGACCTTGAGGTCGTCGACCCTGTCCTTCCTTATTATGTCGAATCCCCAGAATGTGAAGAAGAGACCCACCTCCATCCCCATGGCTGCCCCTATCTGGGCCAGTATCAGGGGAGGATAGGCCATATCGAGAGTGCCCTTGCTGACGACTATCATCAGCCTCTTGGCCAAGTCCAATCACCGGAAGGTATCATCATATGATTGGGATAACAGGTGTAGCACGAGCGTCTAGGAACTCTAAAATTCCCCTGATCAGTAACTCATTTAAGTAATCGATCGATGATAAGGATCAAATGAGCTTGAATAGATCGGAAAGAGGAAATCGGATTGGGGAGGTGCTTGAGAGGGTCCTAGGGCCTTCCTCCAGCCACCTTTTGAGGAGCGCCTGCTCTTCTCTGATGAGTTTGGTCGAGGCTTCCACACCCGAAGGGGGGCTCTTAGTCTACATGTTCGGGCTGAGGCTCGGTGAGAGGGTGGGAGAGGCGATAAAAAATGCTGACCGATCGATCGACCCATGGATCGCCCTTCAGGAGGTGAACTCCCACCTGAACATGGCTGAGAGTATGAATTTAGTGGATGTAGGGCCTGAAGGCGCGCTCCTCACTGTCAGAGGGGCTGAGGAGGTGAGGAAGCAGGGAGGGATGGGGGGATGCAACTTCCTCCGGGGGTTCGTTGCGGGGTTCCTCTCGGCCCTCACGGATCAGTTGGTGCTGGTCGAGGAGTCCGGCTGCTGTGAGCTGGAGGTGTGTCAGCTCAAGGTGCTTATGTCACGCCGTCACGGGGTCGCGTCCAGCAGCGCCAGAAGGGCCATAATAGAGTACCTGAGGGTGAACCCCGGGGCCTATCTGAGGCAGATGTCGAGAGATCTTGGGATGAGTTTGGGTAGCCTTAGGTGGCACCTCAATGTCCTCGAGAGGAGCGGCCTAGTCTGGGAGAGGAGAAAGGGAAATATGATCGAGTTCTACCTCTCTGATGTTCTCTAGTGGAATTTAAAGACCTTTCCCACCGCCAGCTGAGTGAAGGCCTCTCCATACGCCCTTTTGAATGCACATTCAGCTGCTAGACCCGTGCAGTGGCCGGTGATCACCTGCTCTACGCCCAAGTCTTGGAGTGCCCTGATGGTGGCTTCTATTCTCTCCTCCGAGGCGCTAATGAGGTGGAAGCCTCCCATTACTGCCCTCACCGGACCGGCCACCTCCGAGGCCCTCATCACTATGTTCACCACTCCGGCGTGGGAGCAGCCAGTGAGCACGATAGATCCCCCTCGTAGCTTGATTATGAGTGAGATGTCATCCATCATGGGATCCCTTACCATCCTTCCATTGTCATCGACCGTGTAAGTCTCTATCGTCATCTCCCTCTCCACATCGGAGATTCGCGGGACCTCGCCCGTCGTTATGACCCCCGACACCACCTCGATAGGGTCTCTGACCAAGAGAAATCTCGCGCCCAAGCTCTCCAGCTCCTTCCTAGTGAAAGGTATCCCTATCTCCCTTAGAGGAAGGACGAAGTTGGGTCTGAAGAGATCCGGATGAGATATGATCGTGATCCCTCTGTTCAGACTGCTCAGGAAGCCTTTCAAGCCTCCCGTGTGGTCATAATGCCTGTGTGAAAGCACCACCGCCTTGACGCTCGATATATCCTCGCCCAGCAGCCTGAGATTGTGATCAATGGGCTCCCAACTGTTTCCGGTATCAAAGAGTATCCTGTGGACTTGCCCACCGGAATGGACCTTCAGCAGAAATGATATGCCGTGTTGGGCCCAGAACATGCCTGAGGCATGCTCTTCAGCGAGCACATAAACCTCAAGCTCATCAGCAGCGCCACCAGACGGTGCAGACATAGATCAATAAGTAGGGTGTAAAATATACGCTTTCACCACTGGAAGTCGTCCCACGGGACATCCTGATTCTCGCAGGCTTTCCCGTTGAAGATTATCTCCAGAATCTCTCCAGCCGATCTAGCGAACGCCTCCACATCCCCCGTCTCGTCCTCCCTGATCGCTAGGACCACCACATCACATCCGTTCTCGTCCTCCAAGGATACATAGCACTCCTTGTCCATGACCTCGCTGAGCTCCGGTTCCTCGTCCTCAAGCTCTATCCTCTCTATCCTAGCGTACCACCTACCGCACTCATATATTATCGCGTTCACTCCCAAGAACTTAGCTAAGGGGGTGAGGTTCTCCATTATAACCCTCCTGAGTTCCTCGGGACCCAACTCGAGGAACTCGTAGGGATCCTCCTTTATCCTCTGGGAGAAGCGATCCCAGTTGAGCCCTATTTGCTCCACCTCGTCCATTTGCCCTCAGCTCCCCCTCGGGGTGGAGAGTAATAAGCGTTTTGTTTTTTGAGCATGAATTCATTTAAGGAGGCTTCGCCGAAACCCATATGGAGTTCAGGTATCTCGGCACCTCTGATCTGAAGGTGTCCGCGGTTGGCCTGGGCACCTCCCAGTTCTGCAACTCTTGGGGGCTCAAAGAACGTAAGATAGCGGCTATATTAAGGAAGACGGTTACGTGAAGAC
>JACXSR010000029.1:0-9553 GCA_035319845.1 Thermoproteota archaeon | reverse complement strand
ACTCATCGAGAGCAAGGATTCCTCGGCCTTCGCCTTCTCCCTCTCATATGATGTTAACTTCTCTATATCGTCTCTCAGGAGCCTCCTCCTGGATGCTATCTCCCTCCTGATCAGCTCGGGATTAGGGGCACCCCTTCCCCTACTCCCTAGGACCTCTTCCACCTGAGGCATCTCGATCCCGAGTCTCTCCATTGCCTTTGACAGGTCCCATTCTACCTCCTTGAGGGTCGAGGCTAGGAGCGAGTGAGCCTCCCTGTAAGTGATCCCTCTTAACTTCACCAGCCTCTCAGCAATATCTTGGGCGAGAGTGTCAGGTATGGTAATCTCCCTGAACTCTATACCCCTTACTAGGTCGGCTAACACCCTGATCGAGGAGGTCGCCTCCTCGACGGGCCTCAACAGGTGGAGATTCGCCTCTTGGAGGTCGAGATTGTATCCGCTGGGGATCCCCTTTGTGATCGTCAGCAGGGATGTGAGGGATCCCACAACCGACCCGGCCTTCGCCCTTATCAGCTCCAAGGTGACGGCATTCCTCTTCTGGGGCATGATGCTGCTGGTAGAGATGTGGGACTCCGGTATCCTCACAATGGAGAACTGAGGAGTGGACCAGATTATGAGGTCCTCCGCGACCCTACTCATAGCGACCATCAAGCTCGCCACTGGACCCACGGAGAGGGACGCGAAGGT
Source organism: Thermoproteota archaeon (assembly GCA_035319845.1). GTDB lineage: Archaea > Korarchaeota > Korarchaeia > Korarchaeales > Korarchaeaceae > Korarchaeum. Next base: position 8,866 of record JACXSR010000029.1, on the reverse strand, counting down.
CCTGCTACCGGTAGCTAGAAGGGTGTTGCTCTCAACTCCTGAGAAGCCTAGGAGATCGGCGAGCCTCCCCCTATCCAGTGGTACGGAACTTCCGGCCACGGGCCCGGAGCCCAGCGGACAGAGGTCCACCACTTCCCTCAGCACATGCCATATCGCCCTGTAGTGATGGAAGGCCTCGCTCTCGATGTACAACAGATAATGCGAGGCTAGGGACGGTTGAGCTGGCTGGAGATGCGTGAACAGAGGTATTTTGACGTCGAGATTCCTCTCAGCCGCATCCAGCAGCGATCCCCTCAGCCTGTTGAGCTCCCAAAGGAGACCCGTCAGCTTCCATCTAAGGACCAGTCTCAGCGCGGTGGCGACCTGATCATTTCTGCTCTTACCATAGGCCAGCCATCCGGCCTCCCTTCCCGCCCTCTCGCGGAGCCATGCCTCCAATGCCTCGTGTACATCCTCATACTTACCTGAGAGGATCTCGTCTTCCCTCTCAAGGGCTTCCTTCAGCCACACTAGGACGCGGGACGCCTCGCTGGGTATGATCCCCCTCTCCAACAGGTGGAAAAAGTGAGCGTAGGCGGTGAGTACCACCGCCCTGAAGAGGGCCCTATCCGAACTCAAGGAGGAGGTGAACTCGGCCAGCCAATCGGGCTGATCACCCAATCCCGGTCTCCTATACACCCCTCCTCGCCGCCCTCGCCATCAGAGTGTGAAGCCCCCAAGCCTGTATGAAGCCCCTGGCCTCCTCATCCGTGGGATACCATCCCTCGTCGTACCCCGCGACCTCCAAGCTGTAGGCAGCGTACTGGGACTTCCTGCCCACTACCATTGCGTTTCCCTTATAGAGCTTCAGTCTGACCTCTCCCGTAACGAACTCGTTCATCCTCTCAATCATCCCTTGGAGGCTCTCCCTCAGGGGATCGCCCCACAATCCCTCATAAACCAAGTTGGTCCACTCCCTATCAGCCAATTCCTTGAACTGTAACTCCCTTCTCGTCAGCACCAACTTCTCCAAGTCCCTGTGAGCCTTCAGGATGACCATCGCAGCCGGGGCCTCGTACACCTCCCTGCTCTTGAACCCTATTATCCTGCTCTCCATGTGATCTATCCTCCCTATCCCGTGTTTCCCGGCTAGGGAATTCATCTCGCTTATGAGCTCACTCAGGGGCTTCTCCTCACCGTTGATGGAATTAGGGAGCCCCTTTTCGAATCCTAGGGTGACGTACTCCGGTTCATCAGGGGCTTTTTCCGGTGGTACTGTCCACTCGAAGGCATCTTCAGGTGGCTCGTTCCAAGGATCCTCGACTGGGCCGCCCTCTATGCTCCTCCCCCAGAGGTTCTGATCTATCGAGTATTTGCTGTGACTTTCCGGTACCCTTAACCCCCTAGACTTGGCATACTCCATCTCCTGCTGCCTCGTCCAGCGCCATATCCTCGTTGGCGCTATGACCTTGAGGTCCGGGTTGAGGGCCCTGACGGTCACGTCGAACCTCACCTGATCATTGCCCTTGGATGTGCACCCGTGCGCGACAGCATCAGCTCCCTCCTTAGCGGCTATCTCGACCAGCTTGGTGGAGATGAGTGGCCTGGAAAGGGCGCTGGACAGGGGATACTCGCCCTCATACTTAGCATTGGCCCTTATGGCAGGGGCCACATAGTCACTGACGAACTCATCCACCAAGTCCAAGCCGTAGTGCTTGACGGCGCCGGCCTCATAGGCTCTTTTCTCAACATCCCTGAGGTCGGTTCCCTGCCCTATCTCTGCCGTGAATGTTACGACCTCCACTCCCTGCTCGGTAAACCACTTTATGGCTACCGTGGTATCTAATCCACCGGAGTACGCCAAAACGACCTTGGAAACGCTCTCACTTAAAGAAGGAATCTCCGGTAACGCACACTACTCACCTTAGGGGCTCGAATCACGGCCTGATTATAAAGTTACTGCTCTCGCCTGCCCATCGCTACAAACCCATAGTTCCCCACCTTCCTGTGGTCAGGCGTCAGCCCCTCTCACGACTCACTGAATCATCTTGATCCGTTTCCAGCCGTTCCAAACGCGGACCTAATTAATCCCTCCTGCCGCATGAGAGTGGGGATCCCTTGAGATCCGGCATATGGCTCTCCATTGTCGTAGCGATCCTACTGATCCTACCGTTGGTGATACTTCTCCGTCAACCCACGGGAGTCAATCGTAAAGGACCAGCTAATATCACTGATAACCTAAGAGACATGAGGAGAGAGCTGGAAGGCGTGAAAACAGTCCTGTGGATAGGTCCTCATGCAGATGATGAGGTCTACGTGGCCGGCCTTCTCTACTACGCCGGCATGGAAGGGAAAGACTGCATCATAGCAGCGTATAGGAGGAGCGATAGTAGGGTGAAGCTCAACCTTATGTCCGCAGAGCTCCTGAGATGCAGATATGTTTACTTAACGGAGTACCCTGGGAGGAGCGCGGAAGAAAGGATAAGATCGCTCATTGAACTTGAATCTCCCGATTTAATCCTCACATTCCACCCCGAGACCGGATTCAGGATGAGCGAAGCCCACGCTAGAATTGGGAAGTTGGTTACGGAGGTTGTCTCTAGGGGAAATCGTGGCGCTAAGCTTTTCTACATCCTTAACAAGGATCCGGCCTTGGAAAAGCTGTTAGGTGGGGCTGATCTTGCTAGACAGACACACTTCCTCGATCTACATTTAATCGTAGGTGGAAGGAGCTTATTCGAGGCCAAAATATCTGACATATGCATCTACTCCGACGCGGTCCCGGCGGCCAAGGCTATCTGTGAGAACGCTTGGGGAGTGCGCGATGAGATGATGAGATACGAACTATACGCAGAGTACTCTCCCAACTAGAGAAGGAGCGAAGGCTTGCGCGAAGGATCACGACAAGCGCGTAGGACCTCTCGGGATCGAGGTCCGAGCCCCGAAAGCCGTTAATCGATAATCAATATCGAATAACGAATATAAGTAACACAAGCAGACCCAGTGGGTGCTCCTCATGCGCACCAAAATCGTAGCCTCCCTGGCTGTCGCACTGATAATCGTCGCCTCCCTACTCTCGTTGAAGGGAGGGCCTGTCAGGGTAAGGATAACCACTACCACGAGCCTCTATGCCACGGGACTCCTCGACTACTTGGGCGATCAGTTCAGGAAAGACCACCCCAATGTCGAGCTCGACTTCATAGCAGTGGGGAGCGGTGAAGCTCTGAGGAGAGCGAAGCAGGGTGATGCCTGCATGGTCTTTGTGCACGCTCCCAGCTTGGAGAGGCGTTATATGGAGGAGGGGGTCATAACGGATGGACGGATCTTCGCCTACAACTACTTCATCATAGCTGGCCCTCCCTCCGATCCGGCCGGGGTGAGAGAGGCCGAATCGCCGGTAGATGCCTTCGAGAGGATATACGAGGCCGGGGAAAGGGGGGAGGCAAGCTTCGCGAGTAGAGGAGACAACTCCGGAACCCATGTCAAGGAGTTGAGCGTGTGGAGAGCGGCGGGACTGGATCCGAAGGGGAGACCTTGGTATCTAGAGACCGGGAGTGGAATGGGCGCGACCCTGCTGGTAGCCAACGAAAAAGGTGCTTATGTATTATCAGATATCGGGACCTTCCTCAAATACAGCAAGGACGGCAAGTTGCCTGACCTAGTCATCCTGCTTGAGGGCGGCGACGAACTCCTCAACATATACAGCGTTTACTTGGTACCCTCCTGCACCGGGGAGGAGGCCAAGTATGCTAGAGCGTTCGCTGACTTCGTGGTGAGGGATGCTCAGGACCTAATCGCTCGATACGGCGTCTCTAAATACGGGCAGCCCCTCTTTTACCCGGCAATGGGTAAGTTGGACTGGCTCAGGAAGAGATGGCAGGCGTTAGCGGGAGGGTGATTCGATGAGGGAGGTCCTGGAGATCGTACTCAGGAGTATAATGGTGTCAGGAACGGCGACGCTGTTGGCCTCCGCCTGGAGCATTGCCCTTGCCTACCTGCTCGTGCGATCTCCTAGGGCCTCCCGACCCCTTATCCCCCTCTTGGAAGGGATGGTAGGCGTGCCCACCGTCCTGATAGGGCTTCTCCTCTACCTGCTCCTCAGCAGGCAGGGCCCTCTAGGCATGCTGAGGCTCCTATACTCACCCCAAGCTATAGTGGTGGGTCAAGCCGTCCTGATAACCCCCCTGATAACCTCCGTTGCTTACAGAGTCCTCACCCACTCTTGGAACATGTACGGAGAGCTAGCCCTCTCTCTAGGCGCCGCGGAGGGTCAGGCCGCCAAGATAGTTATAATGGAGTCCCTCCCCGGGGTGGCCGCGGCCGTGGTGATGGGCTTCTCTAGGGCCTTGGGGGAGCTGGGTGTCGCGCTGATGGTGGGAGGCAACATAAGGGGCTACACCAGGGTCATGACCACCGCGATAGCCCTTGAGGTGTCCAAGGGGGAGTTCGAGCTGGCTGTATCTCTGGGCGCGATCCTGCTGTTCATACTCGCCATGATCTCCCTCACCCTCAGGTTCCTTGGGAGGCTCAGGGAATGAAGGGAGTGGAGCTGAAGGGGGTCTGGTTTAGGTATCCGGGATCCAAGGACTGGGCCCTAAGGGGCGTGAACTTGGAGATCAGGCAGGGTGAGGTGCTGGCCTTAGTGGGTCCAAACGGTTCGGGGAAGACGACCATACTGAAGCTAGCTGGGGGTCTTTACAGACCCTCGAGAGGGGAGATCATGTTCTGGGGATCGAATATATGGGAGATGAACGGATCCAAGCGACTCGAGCTGAGAAGAATGGTCGTCTACGTTCACGAGAAGCCAATTCTTCTCAGGGGGAGTGCCTTGGACAACGTGGCCTTCGCTCCCATACTTAGGGGTGTGCCTAAGGAGGAAGCGGTTAGAAGGGCGGAGAGGCTCCTTAGAGACTCAGGAGCGGCTAACCTGTCGGGGAAGGATAGGGAGGAAATGTCAGCAGGGGAAGCTCAGGTTGTATCGATCCTTAGAGCGGTGGCGGCTGGTCCCGAGATACTTCTACTTGATGAACCCACGGCGCACCTGGACAGGGAGAAGAGGAACATCCTTATCGGTCTGATAGGTAGGCTGAGGTCGGAAGGGAGGGGAATAGCTATAGCCACCCACGACCACCTGCTAGCCCTGAGAACGGCTGATAAAGCCGTGATTATCGAGAATGGAACCGTAGAATCCATTGGTGATCCATCAGAGATCCTTGACTGCTGTTAAGGTATCGAGGAGGCCCTCGCGTTCGGAGATATCCCTCACATCAGCGCGGGGACTAGTGCCGCAGGAAATCAATAAATAGTAAATACTTACACATTAAATAGTTGAGAGCATGGGGACCCTGACCGTAGTGATCCCGGATGACCTGCTTCGGAGATTGAGGAAGCACCTCAAGGAGAGGGGTGCTGGGAAGGGATCGTTATCGAAGTTCGTCTCATCGGCCATAGAGAGGGCCCTGCTGGAATCGGAGTTCAAAAGGATATTCATAGCCGAGGTGAAGGGGGAAGAGGTGGCTAGGGCACACTCCCTCAGGGAGCTCGCGGAGGCCCTGAGGTCCAAGGGCATAGATCCCAGCACCGTCGCGGTGAGGGCATTACCCCCGCCCAAGCCTCTCGTTAGGGCAGGTGCTAGGATAGTTGAGCGTGATCGATTGGATCCCCTACACTAGAGTAAAGTTCTACAATCCCCTCAACGGGAGAACGTATCCAGGATTGGGGGAGGAGTGGGGTCTGCTCGACACGGGCTACGAGGGTTTCGCCTTGGTGCCGAAAGAGGTTCTCAGCAGGCTTGGTATAAGCCCCTCCGTTGAGAGGCACCTGCTACTCCCGGATGGCAGGATCATCAAGTCCATCGGAGGATATTCCACGCTGATCTTAGGAGATTACGAGGTTGATGGGCTTATAGAAAGCTACGAAGGGGTGAACGAGATCATAATAGGAGGGGAGGCGTTGGAGGGAGCTAGGTTAGAGATAGATTACTGCATCAAGTCCGTAACGGTGACTAGATGCTAGCCTCAGCGCCTCCGATGAGGAGCGGAAAGCCGATCAAATTCCGATTCAGGGCCAGAGTACTTCGGGAAGTGTGCAGCACTCTACGATAATCTAAAGGACTTGAGAGGATCAGGATAGCTCGACTTCCCTCCTCATCGCCTTCTCTGCCATTCTAGGGGCGCTGTACACGTACCTTATCCCAAAGAGGTCTGAGAGATCCTTGTTCAGAGCTCCCACGTCCTCCTTGGACAATCTGTCAATGTAGTACTTCCCCAGGGCTGAGGTGAGCATCTTAACCTCATTCTCCACGCTTTTCAGGTAGTTGATCACCCCCTTGGTGCAGCCCTCACCCTTTATCCCCCATCTTAGGGCCACCTTACCCAATTCCCTAAGCAGCGGGTTCTTGAAGAGCTCTCTCTTTATGAACATGGGGGCTAGAGGTATACTTCCCAGGCAAGCGTACACCAATGGCCTGCCGAAAGCCACCGCGCTGGCCCCTAGAGCTAGGGACTTGACCACATGAGATCCGTCGTAGAGCCTGCCCGATATTATGAGGCTCGTCCCTATCCCCCTGTCCCTCGCCCTAGCGATGGCCCCCAGACAGGCCACGGTCGGAAGACCTAGATCTCTCATGCCTGCTATTGGACTCATTCCAGTTCCTCCCTCCTTCCCGTCTATCGTTATGGCATCCACACCCTCCCTGCTAGCTATCTCTATCACCCTGTCCAGATCCCTGTATGGGCCCGTCTTCAGGAACACCTTCACGCGGGGGAAGTTGTTCTTGATCAGCCTGATCTGGCTGGCCAGTATATCCTCAGTGAAGGTGCCAGGAGCAGAGTGTCTCTCGTAATAGTCCTTGACCACCCTCTCCGGGTCCTCAGGTATGTAGTAGTGGTCCTTGATCCTCAGCGCCACATCCCTGCTGACCAGCACCTCCCCACCTAGGCCGGGCTTAGCGCCCTGCCCGGCCTTGATCTCGAAGGCTATCAATCCCTCCTCCACGTACTGGTCGAAGTCAGGATCCGTGTAGACCTTCTCCCAGAGCTTCAAATTCTCATCTTCGACGCTCTGCTGTATTACTAGTCCTCCGTACCCCTTCAGGTTCTCCAAGTAGGCCAGGGCTCTCTCCTTAAACGACGGTTGGTCGGTGAGCCTCTCGTCGTATCCTCTGATGGCCGCTATGTTCTCACCTAGCGAGTAAATGATGCCCATCTCGGCGCATCCCTTAGCTATCTTGGGACCTATGAGGTTCGCTATGTGCGTCCCTCCCATGGCGGCACAGACGACCGGCATCCTCACCCTGAACCCGCCCACCGAGGTTTCAGTACTCACATCCGTGTATAGGGGCTCCCTGAGGAGCTCAATACCCTTCTCAAGCCTCTCGGGCGTGAACTGAGGCGGAAGTAGGACTATGTCATCTAGGAGGAGGAACCTCCTCGGCTTGGTGTACACGTCAGCCCCGAAGACGTTGTAACCGAACTCGTCCTTCGGTGGATAAACGGCCAGCTCGCCCAGCTTGGCCCTCCTGAAGATCTCATCTATTGGGTAGTCCGTCATGGCGAATGCACCCCCGGTATCTTGGGAGCCGGTCTGGCGAGGTGAACTGAGGGGAGATCGCAGATGTACTTCACCAATCTCTCCATCCCTATGCCAAACCCGGCTGTCGGCTTCCCATGATCGCGAAGGAACTGGAGGTACCAGCGATAAAGCTCAGGGTTTTCGTTAGTCTCCCTCATCCTCGCGAAGACCTTGGACACCTCATACTCCCTTGCCGCTCCCGAGGAAAGCTCGCCATGACCTTCTGGGGCTAATAAATCGAAGTCCATCAGTATACCCGGCTTATCGGGATATTCTCGGTCGTAGAAACCCCTCGCCCCTCTCGGATAGTCGTGAATAAAGAAAGGCTGCTCGTGTATCTTGGATAGGTACCATTCCCACTCCCAAGGGATCTCGGCCTTGAAGCTCAGCCTGTCCTGAGGTCTCTTCACCCCGAACCTATTTTCTAACTCCTTGATAACTTTATCGTCCTTTGCATGCTCCATCAGGAGCTCAACAGCCTCTTTGTGGGTCATCCTCTTCAGAGGAAGCCTCACCTCAGGCAAGGTTACTCTATCAGATCCGAAGAACTCCCATATCTTCCTGAGCCTGTCCTCATACCTTTTCACTTCATCGATAACATGCTTGAGCAGCCTTTCAGCTATCTCCATCACTTGGAAGTGATCAGCATCCCTCACCTCCAGATCGATCTGGACGAACTCCACAAGATGACGGCCGGTTCTCGCAGCATCTATGGGCTCGTGCCTCAGGTTGGGATAGAAGAAGTAGATTTTTCCCTCTTCCATTGCCGCGGCTAGGAGCTGCTTATACAGGATACCGCTCCTCATAAGCCTGTATTCTCTGCCATAGTAGGGGACGCGGAACTCGAACGCGCCTCTGGTGCCGGGATCTGTGACCGGTCCGATCATTATAGGATCGAACTCCACGAAGCCTTCCCCATCTAAGAAGTCCCTCACGGCTCTAGCTATGAGATGCCTGAACCGGTATACCTCCTGCATGACGGGATGGCTCACTATCCTGAATATGTCCTCAGTGAAGGCCCGAGGATCCAAGGGTAACGCGAGCTTCTGGGACATGTCCATCCTGCTGCCAGCCCGGCCGACAATAAAAAAGTTACCATCAAAATGACTATAATTAGCCTACAAATAAGTAGAGTAGACTACAAATTACCCTAAATATAGTATTAAATCCGGTTAATCGAAGCAAATCGAGTCAGATCATCTTTATAAAAAGGTGAAAAGCCCCTAACCGGTCTGCGCACTCGTTCGCCCTCCCCACGAGGTCACAGGCCGAAGTCCCTGAAGGGTCTCATGCCCCAAGACTCTGGCGTCATCAC
>JACXSR010000131.1:0-9725 GCA_035319845.1 Thermoproteota archaeon | reverse complement strand
GACCTCGAATGGTATACTAAGTTCCTTAAGGCTGCAACTGGACTGGAGTACACTTGGGACGATCTCTACAGGATCTCCAACAGGATATATTCGCTGATAAGAGCCTTCTGGATAAGGGAGAAGGGAGGATGGAGCCGGACCATGGACTATCCACCGGCGAAGTGGTTCGAGGAGCCCCTGACCAAAGGACCGCTAGCTGGCGCCAAACTCGACAGGGATTCCTACGACAAGATGCTCTCTTGGTACTATGAGCTCAGAGGATGGGACAGCAACGGTGTCCCAAGGAAGAGCACGCTCAGATCTCTAGGATTGGAGAGCATTATACCTCAGCTCGAGAAAGTGGTGAGCCTCTCGGAGTAAGGAGGTCCTACATGAAGCTCAAGCTGCTGGGAAAGCCGAGAGAGCTGTTAGGAAAGGAGGTGGAGTTGGATCTGGGCAGAACCACTTTGAGACGGGTACTTGACGCGCTACCAGCGGAGGTGAGGGAGCTCATCACGGATGGCGAGAGGTTCAAGATGATAGTGCTGATCAACGGGGTCTCCGCTGAGTCGAGGGGCGGGCTCGATGCTGAAGTAGGACCTGAAGACGAGATCACCATAATGCCAGAGGTGGGTGGAGGTTAAAGTATCCTGAATGCCTTGGCAATGGATGAGTATAGGACCCCAAAGATTATGGGGGGCCAGCCATCCCCCTCCACTTTTATCGGTTCTATTTTCCCCTCATCCAATCTAGCAACTAGTGTTCTGACCTTCCCTATCTCTCCGGGCCAGTGAGCATCACTCCCCCCCAGACCGGGAATACCATACCGTTTCGCGAACTCCTCGGCTTTTCTGTTATTCCAGGACGGTGTCCTCCCGTTTAGCACCTCTATGTAGTCGATCTTCCCGAGAATATCCAGTATCGCATCGCCTAAGGCCCCTCTCATCTTCCTGTCGAAGGGGTGGGGTACCATCACCAGGCCCCCCTGCTCCCTTATCCTATCCACAGTCTCTGAGATGTCCATGCCCTTGGGTATCCTCTCGCTTATGAAGAGCCCGATGACATCCCCCCGGGCCGTTTTCACCTCCTCTCCTGGGATGACCATCAGATCAGCGCCTAGCCTTCTGACCTCCTCCTTCACCTCCTGAATCCCCTTTACCTCGTTGTGATCAGTTATCGCTATGGCTCTCAAGCCTTTCCTCACAGCAGACTTCACCACATCCTTGGGGGAGGCCATTGAGTCACGAGATCTCCTTGTATGTACGTGGAAGTCTACCCACATTCTGAGGTCCCCTCACAGGGAATACTCCATGCCTCCTTCTACCTTACCCTTTCCCCCCGACTGTGGTTGGGGTAGAGGCGGTAGGGGTGGTGGCACACCCACTGATCTACATAGCATAACTGCCTCCGCGAAACCTGCCGCGTATACAGCTTGAACAACAGGCTGCGGCATTTTTCCCGCTCCTATGTCCCTGAGCATTCTCTCTATCTCGTCCTTCTTGCCGGTTATTATGACCCTGCCTTCCACCGTTATTCTAGCTACGGAGGGCTGATAACTCACATCTATAAGGAACTTCCCCTTGGCCCTGTCCTTGGACCCTTCTATCTTCCCTAGGTTCATGTTGACGGAGATCTGTAGGTTTGGCGGCAGCGGATCCTCTGGCTCCACATATCTCTCAGCCTGAACCCTCATTACCCTCACAGCTATGTTCATGATGATCATCTCGGCCCTCCTGTCCCCCCTTTTAATCGTACCCTGAGAGTGAAAGTTTTTCGTATTTAGGTCGCCAGCCCCCTAGGTGGTGCCATGAAGGTGAGGAAGAGGAGCAGTGGGACTGAGGAGGAGTTTCTCCCCGTGAAGATAGTTGCAGCCGCAATTAAGGCAGGCGCCTCCGTTGAGTTGGCCGATGAAGTTGCAAAGGCAGTACAGGAGAAATTCAAGGATAGGGATGTGGTAGATAGTTCTGAAATCAGGGAATTCGTGCTTAGCTACCTCAAGGAGAGGGAGCCCTCAGCCTATGAGAACTGGCTAAGGTTCGACAGTCGGGTGAAGGGCATCTCTTCTTAACACATTTTTCGGGGGGTTCGGGGATAGACCTAAAGGAACTAGTCGATCTAGCCCTGAAAATAAAGGAGAAGACCGTCCCTTTCATAGGAGCGGATGAGGAGTACTCTTACATAAGCGCCGGAGGGGACACCGCTAGGGCCGTGGACGAGGCTGCGCAGGAGGCCATTTCGGCATGGATGGAGGAAAGGGGAGAGTATCCTAGCATTATCAGCGAGGAAAGCGGATTTATAGAGGGAGGGGAAGGGGGAGTCATCCTCATTGATCCTGTGGACGGCAGCTCTAACGCTGATAGAGGAATCCCCTTTGCCTGCGTCTCCGTGGCATACTCCTCATCATACTCGCTGAAGGATCTCGAAATGGCGGTCCTGTTGGATCTGTTCAGGGGGGATCTCTATCATGCTGTCAAGGGAAAAGGCGCCTTTAAGAACGGAAATAGGGTAAAAGTGAGGGACTTCAGAGGTACGCCGGTCATCTATGCCCCCTGCCAGAGGGACGACCCAGTAACTAAGGAGAAACTCGGATTCAAACACATAGCGAGGAGGGATTTAGGTTCCGTGGCCCTAGGTCTGGCCCTAGTGGCGGAGGGCCGGGTAGACGCGCTCATAGACCTCAGGGGAGACTTAAGGATAGTGGATCTGGCTGCAGGCCTTTTAATGGTTAAAGAAGCGGGAGGAACTGTTTTAGTGAATAAGCATCAGATAGAGGACCTGAATAGGGAATACTCCGTTGTGGCCGGGGTCTATGAGGTCATCAGGAGGTTGAATTTAGAGGGCATGATGAAGTTGTGATGAAGCCCCGGGGGGGCCTCGAACCCCCGACCTGCCGCTTACAAGGCGGCCGCTCTGCCAACTGAGCTACCGGGGCATTCATGAAGAACGCTCCACCAAATATAAGTTTTCGAGGGATGTGATCAGGAACTCCCTCTATCTTTCCCCAGCTCGAACTCGTCGTGTAACGCCCTCACAGCTTCCTCTCCATCAGCCTCATCGACCACGAATGATATGTTGACCTCGGAGGATCCTTGGGCTATCATCTTCACGTTTATACCCCTCGAGGAGACCGCTCTGAAGACTCGGGAGGCAACTCCCGGGGTGCCCCTCATGCCGGACCCTATAGCGGCAACCACGGAGCACCCTCTGTCTAGGAGGACCTCCCTGAATATGGGTCCTAAGAGCCTGGCTTCCATTATACCCCTCGCCCTTTCGGCCTCTTCGGCCTCCAAAACTATGGAGATGTCTGATTCTGAGATGCTCTGGGAGATCATGAGTACGTTGAGTCCGTTATCTCCCAAGAGTGAGAATAGGCGACCAGCCGTTCCGGGACGCCCGATCATCCCGACACCTCTGACCGTTATTATGGATACCCCTTTCCTCAGGCCCACGGCCTTGACCACCTCCCTGCTCTTCACTTCCCTGCTGGATATGAGGGTGCCGGGGGAGCTCATGTTGCGGAAGTTCCTTATCCTCACAGGTGTCGAAGTTGCCATGGCCGGTTCCAAGAATCTAGGATGCATCCTCTTCGCACCGAAGTATGCGAGCTCTATGGCCTCTCTGTAGGAGATCTGTCTGATTAGGCGGGCATCCTCAACTATCTTAGGGTCAGCGGTCAGTAAGCCATCCACATTAGTCCAGAGCCAAACCTCCCTGGACCCTAAGGAAGAACCTAAAAGGACTGCTGTCAGATCACTCCCTCCTCTTCCCAATGTCGTGACCCTACCCTCTTGGGAGAGTCCGGAGAAACCAGCCACAACGGGCAAGGTATCCTCAAGCATTGGTAGGAGCCTACTCCTCACGTAAACGCGAGTAGCCTTGAGAAGAGGATTAGCCTCACCATGAGAATCGTCGGTGACTATGCCGGCCTCTCCTCCGGTCAGAAATCTAGATTTAACGCCCTTCCTCTGGAGTAGCTCGGATAGAATGCTTCCAGATAGGTTCTCCCCCATGGAAGCTATGAGATCCTTCAATCTCGGCGTGATCTCTCCTATATAAGTTATCCCAATAACTATCTTCTCCAGCTTCTCCAACTCCCTCCTAACAGCTTGGCAGGTCAGTCCCAACTCCTCGCATATGCTCAGATGCTTTTCCCTCAATGACTGCAGCTCTTTCGTGACCGTGAGCTCGTCGCCGAAAGCGGCCAATCTGCTTATCTCAAGGAGATGGTCGGTAACCCCCTTAAGGGCTGAGATGACGGCTACTATTCTCTCCTCCTCCAGTGCGGACTTCAAGTAATCGGCTATGGATTCGAAATCTCCAGCACCCTCTAGTATGGATCCACCGAACTTCATTATGAGCAAGGCTCTACACCCCCCAAGTACATCTTCAGCTCCACCAGATCCCTCATCAGGGCGGCGGCAGTTTCCCTTCCACCTGCCCCTTTACCTATCAAAGTATGTCTCCCGGATATCTCCGCCGTGAAAGAGACGGCATTCAAGGCGCCAGGAACCACCAAAGGGTCTTTTCTATCGATCTCCTCTGGCTGGACTCTGAGACCTGATTCGTCAGCTGTGGCTATTAGTCTTATAGTCCTCCCCCTTGAGAGCATGTCCTCTGTTATCTTTACGTCTCTGATGCCTCGAACTGACACATCCTTCAACGTCACGCCTAGATCCATGGCCCAGTTCGAGAGTATAACTAGTTTGGCTGCTGAGTCCCATCCATCCACATCGTTACTCGGATCCGCCTCAGCATACCCTTTCTCTTGAGCCTCCCTTAAAGCCTCTTGGAATGGTATTCCATCTTCCATCCTGTTGAGTATGTAGTTCGTGGTCCCGTTGATCACGCCTCTTATTGATACAATTCTCTCGCCGGACAGGCATTTCCCAACGAATCTGAGGAAGGGGGTGCCTCCTCCGACCGTCCCGCTGAAGAGAAGTCTGAGGCCTTTATGTTGAAACATCTCCAGCAAAGCAGGCATTTCCATGGCAAGAGGACCCTTATTCGCTGTTATAACGTGCTTTCCAGTCTGCAATGCAGTTCTGATGTAAGATAGACCGGGCTCTCCCGTCTTGAAATTGGATGGTGTGACATCAATGACTACTTCCGCTTCTACTTCCCTCACCAAGTCAATGTCCCGTACCTCTCCAGGAAGACCGTGTAAACTTCCCTTGGACCTCTTGTGAATGAGGAGTCTCTGGATATCCAGTCCTCTGGGATTATATATCATCGACTTGGAGTCTGCCACTGCCACTACTACTGGATGGAGGCCGTATTTCCTGTATAGATCCTCCCTCTCGAGTTCAAGCAGTTCTAGGAACGCTTGACCGACGACTCCCATACCCATCAGGATTATGCGCATCTCTCTCACTCGAGGGAGCATACAAAAAGTTTGACTGTGCGTCGCAGGTTGTTCTCAAGACCCCTAGCAAATGTGGCGATTATTCCATCGGGGAAAAAGAGATATATGTGTTATGTGGAGTATGGTTCGGGTGATGCTTTGCTCTCTGGAATGGCGGGCTTGACCCTTAAGCTCATGCAATTCGGGCCGATAGGCTGGACTGAGCTCCTGATAATAATAGTAATTGCCCTGCTCCTCTTTGGACCTAGGAGGCTCCCGGAGCTGGCTAGATCTATGGGTGAGGCCATAAACGAATTCAGGAAGGCTAGCAGCGGAGTTACTTCCAAGGAGGAAAAAGAAGAGAAACCTAAGAAGAGCAGCAGCGAGATCAGGGAACTCGCCCTGAGTTTGGGCATAGATGTCACGGGTAAGACCGATGAGGAGCTCATGGAGGAAATAAAAGCGCTGGCAGCCAAGAAGAAAGGGTCAGAGGAGTAAGCCTCTCATTCAATATTTCACAACTTTTCAGCTTTCCCTGTGCATTTTCTTGGCTAGTAGATAGGAGAGCACGTACAGCGCTAGGAATGGAATGGCCAGTGCTATCATGGAGACAGGAGTGGGGTCGGGAGTTATGATCGCTGTCACGACCATTATCACGAATACCACGTATCTCCAGTTCTTCTTCAGGGTTTCTGGGGTTATTATGTCCAAGTAAGATGCTAAAGCTACCACTAGAGGAAAGGTGAAAGACAAACCGGTTGTGAGCATCCCAACTATTGCGAAGGAGTAGAATTCCTTGACGGAGAATATGAGCTTGACGCCACCCAGCAGGTAGAGCCAAGATAGGAAGAAGAAGGTCAATGGGAGGATCACGAAGTATGCATATACGACCCCTGAGGCGAACAGCAGGAAGAAGAGTAGTGAAAATGGGATGAGTACCTTCTTCTCTCGTTCCTCCAGAGCCGGTTCTAGGTACTCGTATATCTGTTTGGCCACGTACGGGGATGCTATCACCAGTCCCATCAGGAGGGAGAGTTGGAGGATTACCTCTATGGAATCCAGCCAGCTATGAGCTATGAGCTCTACAGGAAGCTCCTTTATCCCGAAGAAGGAGGCTATCGGTTCCACTATGGGATTATGGACGTTGGTCAGGTCCTCTTGCATCTTCTTCATCACGTAGAATACTAGGGGTGTGTAGCCATTCCAATTCCACTCGATTAGCTGAGAAGGAATCACCACCACGATGCCTGAGGTAATTATGAGGGCTATTAACACCTTCCTCAATCTCTCAAGCAGCTCGATGATGTGTTCTTGTAGCGGCGCCTCCTTATCCTCCGCCAAAGTGCATCCTCCCGAATGTGGGCGAAAGCTAATTTATAGATTAACACGCCCTTCACCCGATGACTCGCATCTTCAAGAGACTAACTCCCGTTGAGCACGCGCTTAGCATATACCTCACATACCTTCATCCCACCTCGCCAGAGGAGGTAGCTCTGAGCGAGGCGAAGAATCGAGTTCTAGCTGAGGATGTGATCTCTCCCATCGATATTCCTCCTTTCCACAGGGCCGCTTTTGACGGATATGCTGTCAGATCATCCGACACATTCGGCGCATCAACGTCGAATCCAGCGGTACTGAGGGTGATCGGGGAGCTTAGACCTGGGGACGAGAAAGAGGTTAAGATAGGTGAGGGGGAGGCCGTGGAAATAGCTACCGGTGCGTACCTGCCTGAAGGGGCTGATGCTGTGGTCCCACTGGAATTTTCGAGAAAGTCAGGGGATCATGTGGAGATAATAAAGCAGGTACCTCCTGGTGCGAATGTCGACAGGAAAGGTAGCGATGTATCGAGAGGCCAGACCGTCCTGGCGAATGGTACGGTTATAGGCCCATTCGAGATGCTCCTCCTAGCTTCGTTGAACCTCATGAAAGTGAAAGTGTTCAAGAGGCCCGTCGTCTCGATAATCAGTACTGGAAGCGAACTCGTAGAGCTCGGATCGGATCTCGGCAGGGGTAAGATCGTCAACTCCAATAGATATGCCATAGAATCTCTGATCTCTGATCTAGCCGATCCTCGCTATCTAGGTATAGCTAGAGACGATGAGAGGGAGTTAAGCCGTATGATAGAGAAAGGAATGGATGGGGATCTCATCGTCACAATAGCAGGAACGAGCGTTGGGGAGAGGGATCTTGTTCCTAGGATCGTTAGATCCCTAGGTGGAGAGATACTGTTTCACGGGTTGAGTATAATGCCCGGTAAACCCACTCTCCTAGCGATGATCAATGAGACACCTCTAGTGGGACTTCCAGGGAGCCCTGTTGCCGCTATGGTCGCGGCTATGGAGGTACTTCTCCCAATACTAGCGAGACTCTCCGGCGTGAAAGGATCCCTCTTATGGCCTAAGGTCAGGGCTCGCTTGGACAGGAGGATAGCTTCCAGGCCCGGTGTCAGGCATTACGTACGAGTAAAACTGAAGCGAGATGATGGTACCCTCCTAGCCGCTCCTGTAAGGGTGGGGGGCTCAGGAATAATTTCCTCGCTTACTCAAGCGGACGGATTCGTAGTCGTACCGGAGGAAAGGGAAGGATACGAAGCTGGAACCGAGGTTGACGTGCTAGTCTACAGGAGGTGGCTTGAGTTATGAGGAAGGTCTTCAGGGAGCTCAGGGAGTTCGAAGATGTTCTGAAACTCCTGATCAGTTATTCCAAGCCCGGTACAGTCGAGGAAATACCCATCGAGGAGGCTTTGGGGAGGGTAGTGGCCGAAGATGTAGTGTCAGACGTAGATGTACCGGGGTTCGACCGGGCAGCCGTTGATGGTTATGCTCTAAGAGCAGAGGACACTTTCTGGGTCGACGAGGACCGTCCAGCCAGGCTCAGAGTCATAGGTAAGGCCTCAGCAGGTCATCCATTTCCAGGAATCGTCGAAGAAGGGGAGGCCGTGGAAATAGCTACCGGGGCCCCTATCCCTAGAGGGGCCAATGCGGTGGTTATGGAGGAGCATACAGTCAGGGACGGAGAATCGCTTCTCGTTTTCAGGGCCATATCCCCGGGGGAGAACATCCATGGAGCTGGATCTGACATAAGAAGGGGAGAGACAGTAATTTACTCTGATACTCCCCTGTCCGCGCGTGAAATAGGCGTATTAGCCGCAGTGGGCCGGACGAGGGTGAAGGTCTACTCGCCTCCCAAGGTGGGGATATTCTCGACGGGTGATGAGATAGTACAGCCGGGCGAGCCGTTGGACTTCGGGAAGATCTATGATGTCAACTCCTTCACGGTGTTCACATCAATACTAGAGGATGGCGGCATTCCAGAAAGGCTCGGTATACTCCCAGACGATTACGGGACCATCAGGAAGGCACTAGAAAGTGCCTTGGATAGGTTCGACATGGTGATACTCTCGGGTAGCACCAGCGTTGGTGCTGGAGATGTGATGTACCGGATTCTCGAGGAGCTGGGGCCTCCTGGTGTGCTGGTCCATGGGATTGCGATACATCCTGGTAAGCCCACCGTCATAGCGGAATCTAGGGGGAAGCTCATCATAGGCCTTCCTGGATACCCCACCAGCGCGATGACCATATACCAATCCCTGATCTCGCCCCTCATAAGGAAATGGAGCGGTAAGCTAGATGAGGGAGGGGGCATCGTGAAGGCCATCGCAGCCGAGAGGATTTTCGGGGAGAAGGGAAGGAAGGATCTGCTACCGGTTCATGTGGTGAGGGAGGGAGATCGCTATCTTACGTTTCCAGTTCCCACGGGTTCGGAAGCGATAACCACGCTATCTAGAGCTGATGGATTCGTGGTCATGGAGAAGAACGAGGAGATAATAGAGGAGGGTGAGATCGTCGAGGTTCACCTCTATAAGGGGTCTAAGATAGCCGATGTCTCTATCATGGGTAGTCATTGCTTGGGCTTGGAGAAGATATTATCCCACCTCAGGAGGGAGGGTTACTCCATCAAAACCGTGTTTGTGGGATCTACCGGCGGCTTCAAGGCGGTGAGTAGGAGAGAAGCCGATATAGCGGGAGTTCACGCCTTGGACCCGGAAAGCTGGACGTACAACGTACCATTCATGGACAGCTACCAGTTTAGGGGTAGAGCAATACTCGTAAGGGGCTACAGTAGGGAACAAGGTCTTATTCTGCCTAAAGGTAATCCTAAAGGCGTGAGATCCATAAAAGATCTCTTGGAGAGGCAGGATCTCATGTTTATCAATAGAAATAAGGGTTCAGGCACTAGGATGCTCTTGGATGCTCTTCTGAGGAAGGAAGCGGAGTCTATGGGCTTGGACTTCAATGAGGTGAGGAGAAGGATAAAGGGATATTGGAGCGAGGCTAAGTCCCACAGCGCCGTCGCTGCAGCCGTGTATCACGGGATTGCCGACGTAGGTATAGGTATAAGGACA
>JACXSR010000090.1:0-9725 GCA_035319845.1 Thermoproteota archaeon | reverse complement strand
GGTCGGCGCTGCGACATGTACCTCAAATCCCTCCTCCTTAAGGCGCCAGTACGGGTAGAATAGTTCTTGGGCCTCCACAGCATCTCCAGCCACAATGAGTACCTTCTTGGTCATGGGGGTCACCCCGTAATAAAGGAAAAAGATGGAGATAACGATTGCCCTCCACTGTTAAAAAATATAAGGTAGGTTGTTTTATTAATCGCCATTCGACCTCTCTACGGTCTCCTTGTTGCCCCTCTTGGATGTCAGGAATGCCCACGCCAGTATGGCGAGTATCAAGACTAGGGAAAGCCCTGTTGGCATGTGTATGTCGAATGCCGTTAGCAGGAATGCTACACCGAGGTAAACCAAGTATATGGCCAACCCCTTGCCTAGGTTCTCCAGACGCTTGACTCCATGCTCGAGAACAAAGTAAAGGGACCTCAGACCTAGGACGGCGAGTATATTGGATGTGTAGGCTGTGAAGAACTCCCTAGTTATTGCTAGAACTGCGGGGACTGAGTCGAAGGCGAACATGATGTCCGTCGTCTCTATAGCTAGAAGCACGAGTACTAGCGGGGTGAATACCCTTCTACCGTTCCTGACTACCACAAATCGGTCTCCCTCATACTCGTGGGTCAGGGGGAGGAACCGCTTGGCAAGCTGGACAATCTTGTTCTTGCCGGGGTCCACGCTTTCGGCTCCACTTTTGGCCATCTTATACCCAGAGTAGATCAGTATCGCCCCGAACACGTATACCATCCAGTGATACCTCTCGAGCAGGGCCACTCCTATGATGATGAACAGCCCTCTGAAGAGGGCAGCGAACAGTATACCCAAGAGGAGGACGAAGGGCCTGGAGTGATAGGGGACCGAGAAGTATGTGAATATCGCCAGGAACACGAACACGTTATCCATGGAGAGGGTATACTCGGTCACATAGGCCGTGATGTACTTTATGAACTCCTCCAGGCCATAAATATCCAAGATGAATATGGAGAACGCCAGGCCTATTGATATCCAGATGGCCACCCATTTTAGACTGTCTTTTAACGTAACCTCCGTCTTCTTGTAGTGCCTGAGGTCTAGGTAAAGGAAAATCACGATCATGGCGTGGAATGCTATCCAGAAGACGGGAGAGGTAACCTCCATTTCAACCCATGAGCCTCAATGAAGCTCTATTAAAAAGTTAATTAGGGAAATGAGGAAATGAGCCTCGGAAACTGGTTAGGACGTTGTGAGGGGCGTCCAGATGCTTTAAAGAGGCTTTCCCCTATAATATGAAAATATATTCATCTTCAGCGGGCGAGAGGTAAAAAATTGGGGGGAAGGATTCAGCCGCCGAGGAACTGGACGTTGAGGTAGAGAGCGAAGGCGTAGGTGAACATTATCGCGCTGATGAGGGTGAAGATGAAAGGTATCCAGGTCGGCCTCACTACCTTGCCGGCCGGGTGTATTTTCGGCAGCATGTACCAGTTCTGGTAGAGGAAGAGCCACGTGTAGATCACCATTATGAACATGTTGGTGACGCCGGTGAGGATTATCAGGAAGCCGGGTCTCTGGAGCAGCACCGTTATAGCTCCGATGACCGTGTAGATAGTTATCAGGTAGTAATAGATCTTCCTGTACTCTATCTTCTCGGGCACTCCGGGTATCGTGTAAGCATTGCTGGCGAATATCCTCCCTACACCGTCGAGGGCTGTTATGTAAGCATCGACCAAGAAGAAGAAGCCTATGAGGTAGAGCGCAGCCCTTCCGGCGTCGCCCCACAGGTGGCCGAACCATTCAGCCTGTACTACTACTATCTTGAAGCCCTTGGGCAGCGCTTCGGCTCCCTTCTGCAGGTACTCAGGCCTGAGAACGGCGTAGGTCAGTAGTGTGGTGAGGACTATGGTGAGCGTGTTCAAAGCCACTCCAAAGAGGTTGTCCACCCAGAGCCAAGTCATCCAATCCTTCCATCTCTTCCTGTTCTCTGGGGTGTCGGGGAACGCCACTCCAACGCCAGGTATCGGCTCAGGCTCACCGGTTATCGGGCTGGTGACCCTTCCTATGTGGGCGGACATGCCCGCGTTCTTGTCTCTCACCCAGAAGCTATAGAGGAGGTTCCATATACCACCGGCACCGGTGTACGCTATCAATGTGATGAATATTCCCATATCCGCCTTGTCGAAGTTCGATGGAAGCAGGTTAAATCCTTGGCTGAACGGTATAAGGGCGGGGAAATACTCTCCCACGACTTTACCCACTGCGGGCGAGAAGAGGACCACGAGGAGCATACCGCCGAACGAAACTATTGCTGCCAAGCTCTCTATGTATTCCACTATCTTGTAGGCCACAGGCCCTATCATGAACATGACCCATATGAGGAAGATCGCCACCTCAGCCCAGAATCTGGTCTGCCCCGCAGCGTCCCATCCCGGTGGGAACTTCGTCAACGCAGCCAAGGCGGTGGCACCGCCCGAGACGTATCCCCCGACCCAAAGGTAGACCACGAGAGCAACAAAGAAGGCGAACCACCCGTAAAGCCTATTCACCCTATGGAACCCCTCGAATATGGACTCGCCGGTGGCCATTGTATATCTGGCGATCTCGAGGTTAACCCAGTACTGAAGAGAAGCGTAGAAGAGGAGCCATCCGAGGAAGAAGAGGCCGTACTTGGCCACCATGTACGGCCACCATATGAGCTCCCCGCTTCCTTGAGAAAGCCCAGCCCATACCAAGCCTGGACCGAACATTGCAGCCCATCCTGGGAAATCAGGGAGGTCTTTCACGTCAAAGGGCTTTGTAAATCTTCCAAAAATGAGGTTTCCACCTTCCTCCTTCGCCATGGCTAGCACCCTGTCTGTTGTCTAACACTCCTTAGGCAATTAATATAAAGATGGCTCTCCGGTCCCCGCTGAGCCCAGTAACTTGGCTTCAAGACCCACCAATCGATCCGGCCATCTTTTTAACGTTAAGTTTCAGCATGAACTCCTCCCAAATCCTATTAATATATGTTGTGATATCCGGGCTTTGATGATAGTTAAGATGAAAAGATCGCCTATTAGAAACAAGCATGTTTCATGAGGGCTCCGAGCAAAGATTAATATCGTTTCCAGCCCTTATCCGCGGTGATGACATGTACAAGATGCTCAGGAGGGTCGAGGCCAAGCCCTATGAGACCTGGCCGGGCGTCACTCGTCGAGCCCTCGCGTTGGGTGAGAGGATACTTCTCCTTGAGATATCGCTGAGGAAGGGCGCGGTGGCACCAGCCCACTCCCACCCCAATGAGCAGTCGGGCTACATTGTGAGGGGGAGGCTCAGGATAAGGATAGGGGATGAGGTGCACGAACTCAGCCCGGGCGATGCATACATAATCCCCCCGGATGTGGAGCACGAGGCTGAGGCCTTGGAGGATACCGTGGTGGTGGAGGTCTTCTCTCCCCCGCACGAGCTCCTCAAGAAGGACCTGACGGGTGAGGTGTGATCATGCCTAAGTATGTGGTGAAACCCGAGGAAGTTACCGGTGGGGCCCCCATGGAGAGGGAAACTGGTGAAAGGAAGCCCGTGAGGGATCTCAAGATAATATATCCGGAAAATGTGGATCCGGACCCGAAAACCCTAATTCTGGGAGTGGTGGAGGTAGATCCGGGTCACCATACCCCTCTACACAGGCACAGATGCGAAGAAGTCTACTATATCTTAGAAGGGGAAGGAGAGGTGGAGATAGAGGGACAGAGGTACCCTGTGAAGGCGGGCTACGGAGTCTTCCTACCGGAGGGTGTGAGGCACAGGATCCACAATACCGGAGAGAGGGTACTGAGGTATGTGGCCGTGGGCGGCATAATGATGGTTCCTTTGGTGCCCAAATGGCCGACTGAATCCCCCTATGAGATACTGGAATGATGAGTGGGGGCCCACCACCCACCTTTTTATGTGTGACCGGGAGGTCCGCCGGATGTACAAGGCCCCTCCGAAGTTCATCTACATAAGATGGATAGGTCTGTTATGCACTCTGGTGCCTATGATCGCCTTTCTGGTGGTCACGGTAGTGTCGAGCGGATACCACGGAATTCCCTTTACCTTGGCCAGCTTCTTGCCCCTGCTTATACTCTCTTACTACCTTGACAGGGTCATAGGAGCTCTCCCTCTACCTGAGAGGCTTAGGCATCCCTACCTGTTGGTCGCACTGGCTTGGCTCCTCACCTACCCCCCAGCAAGGTTATTGGTCACCGAGCCGATGTTGATAGCCCTCGGCTACCCCACCCTCGCCTTCAACAGTGCTGTAGGCGCCCTATTGATACTACTGGGACTGGCCTTCTTGGGATTTGCCTATGGAACCTTCTTCTACACGGCCTATATAACGATCTTCAGGATCTACTTGAAGAGGAAGCTGAAAAAGGGAGAAGTCCCGAGGGAGCTCACCGATTGAGCTTTAGATCCGGCCTCATTACCGCTCCAACATCTGCTGATGCCGCTAACATCGAATATATCGCGAGGAAACCACCCTCCCTAGGAGGAGGTGGGGTCCACCTTCTTCTCCTTTTCTCCAATTCATCCTCGTCGACTAGTAGATCCAGCCTCCTGTTCGGGACATCTATAGAGATCTCATCCCCCTCCTCGACGAGAGCTATGGGTCCACCCTCCGCTGCCTCTGGAGAAACATGGCCTATCGCCGGTCCTCTCGTGGCGCCTGAGAACCTCCCGTCCGTGATGAGGGCGACCCTCTTCAATCCCATTCCCATTATGGTGGCTGTGGCTGTGAGCATCTCCCTCATTCCCGGTCCACCTTTCGGGCCCTCGTACCTTATCACCACCACATCGCCCTCCTCAATCCTCCCATCGAATATCGCCTGAACGGCCTCCTCTTCCGAGTCGAAGGGCTTAGCCCTCCCCTTGAACACGAGCATCTCTGGATCCACTGCTGTCTGCTTAATCACCGCTCCCCTAGGAGCTAGGGACCCCCAAAGAATGGCCAAGCCACCCTGCTCGTGGTAGGGGTTGTTCTTAGGTCTTATCACGTCCCTATCCCTTACCTCTGCCCTTTTCACTATATCCGCCCACGTCTCACCGGATGCGGTGAGCTGATCCAAGTGCATCATCTCGGCCAGCTCCTTGAAGACGGCTGGGACACCACCGGCGTAGTGTAAATCCCTCACGTAGTGGGGTCCCGCTGGATTGAGGTTGGTGATGTGGGGCGTCTCCCTGCTTATCTCATCGAATAGCTCCAAGGAGAGGTCAACTCCAGCCTCTTTAGCTATTGCCATCAGGTGGAGCACCGCGTTAGTCGAGCCTCCCAAGGCCACATCCACTCTTATGGCGTTCTCGAAGGCTTCCTTGGTCATGAGATTCCTAGGCTTTATGCCCTTCCTCAGCAGGTCCATTATCGCCCTTCCGGCGGCCCTCCCGGCCCTTATCCTCTCTGCTGATACCGCTGGTATGGTTGATGTCCAAGGGAGAGCCATCCCAAGGGCCTCGGCTGCTATCGCCATCGTGTTAGCAGTATAGAGGCCGGCGCAGGATCCCGGACCCGGAACGGCCATGGACTCAATCCTCTTCAATTCCTCCTCACCTATTTTCCCAGCTTTGTACTGACCCACGGCCTCGAAGACGTGGCTGAGCGCCATCTCTCTCCCATCGACAACTCCGGGCAGCATGCACCCTCCATTAACTAGGACGGCTGGGATGTTGAGCCTGGCAGCCGCCATGAGCATTCCTGGTGTTATCTTGTCGCACGCGGTGACCAACACCAGCGCATCAAACGCGTGAGCCTTGGCCATCAACTCGACGCTGCCAGCTATGAGCTCCCTACTGGGAAGGGGGGCCTTCATCCCCTCATGCCCCATCGCTATGCCATCGCAGATGGCTATGGTGTTGAACTCCAATGGAGTCCCGCCAGCCTCTCTCACACCTTGCTTCACGGCCTCAGCCACCTTATCTAGGTGTACATGGCCTGGAACTATCTCATTCCAGGAGTTAGCGATGCCTATAAGGGGCTTACTGAGGTCCTCATCATCGAGGCCTGCGGCCTTGAACAAGGATCTCTGAGGGGCTCTCTCCGGCCCCTCGGTTACCATACGGCTTCTCCACTTGAGATTCAGGGAAACACCCCCGAAAATGGACCAGAGTTAGATATAGCCTTTTTGTATGGTTCAAGGCAACTCTTTCAGAGAACAGGAGCTGGAGCTATTGTCGAATAATTCCTCGTGTTTTATGGCTTTAAACGTACGTCATCCGCTCAGATCCCGTTCGATCAAATTATTAATTTTATGAATTCTCCGCGTATATATAACATTTATTTGATGAAAAATCATAGGTAGCTTACCGTGGTTTTGAGCGCAACAGTATCGGAGAGTAAATTATTTATTTTTCTTGGATCGATGATTTTTTCAGGAGGTGTGGAGGAAAATGAAGTTAAGTAGATTAACAGTCCTACTCATAATTGCTACGCTGATCTCGAGCTACACCGTAGCATCAGCTTCGCCGGTCATACTCCCGACTGTGACTATACTTCCGCCCCCCATACAGCTGCCAACCCCCATCATCTCCCCTACTGTCACTAAGACCGAAACTGATCCCACCATAACTATTCCTAAGCCAACAATCACCATAATACCGATACCAACGGTGCCCATCAAGCCGACCATCATAACTTTCAAGAAACTGATCCATGAGGTGATTGTCAAAGTGGATCCTCCCTATGCGGGAGAGGTAAAGCCTCTAGCTCCAGGAAAGCATCTCCTAAAGGATGGTAGCAGGGTACTTTTGAGAGCTATTCCCAATGCTGGCTATCAATTCGATCACTGGACAGTTGACGATCGTACGATCAGGAGCAGGATCCTAAGACTGCAGGTCCAGAAAGATCATGTAGTCGTGGCTCACTTTACTAAAGCCTCCGGTAGGAATGAGAGCTCTCCTAGGATCCCCACGGGATCACAGCCTCAGTCGACTACTCCAGTTGGGTATGCTCTACCATCCGACTTCCCGAGTTCCATGAGTTACTCTGGGATGTACGCAGACCTACTGTATAACGAAGATTTACTAGCGAACTTTGGTGGCGGGGCTGGGGGCAGTGTTGTAATAGGGAGAAAAGCGGTACAGCCACAACCTTGGCAGAGATACGGTGTAAAGATGGATGCACTGAGTCTATGGGTTAATGGAACCAAGTACACCGCTAGCTTCGGCTCTGAAGATTACGGCGTGATCTACCTGACATGCGAGGATGGACATCTAACTATCCGCACCGCTGGATTGACTAGATACGGCACTAGGGCGGCTCTACTCTATCTCCTCAATAATCCAGAAGATGTGGATGGCAAGGTGCTAATCGTCTTGGGATGGAAGGACACTAACTCCGATGGAAAGGTGGAGTTGGGGGAGATATTCCTCCTATGGTCGCTGCCCTGAGGTCACGCCTCCTCCATCATTCTCTCTATCCATGATTTTTCTCTTCTTACTCTCAATCCCCTAAATCTTGCAACGGCATCGAGAACTTTGGTCTGACCTAAGAGAAGGATCAACGTGACAGCCATGTAAAGGATATTCAACGACCATCCTTCCATCATGAGTAGATAGGCCTTATAAACCTCCAGAGGCTCCTCGACCAAGGCCATAGGGAGTAGTTCCAAGAGGAACTCACCTCCTAGATTAATGAAACCCATAATGGTTGTTCCTATGATGAAGCTCAGTACCCTCAAGCTCTTAGTCCTCCTATAAATTACGGAGAAGAGGGCCTCCCCTGCTATAGCTATGACGAAGAGCACCGCGATCCCTAAAGTAACTGTTATCCTGATTATGTCGATGGACCTAATGTACCCCAGAAATACGGCTCTGAAGAGGTAATAGGTGTAGAAAAGCACGTAAAGAACGAACACGAATATCATGGTGGGGACTAGGTAGAGGACCCTGAACTCCATCAAATAAACTGCAAGTGTAGCCACTGCTGCCGAGGATAGCAGGAGAAAGCTCAAAGCCAAGAACCAGCCGAAAATCTTAACGGTCGTCTCTGCATACACTAGAAAAACACTTCTGTTCAACCAATAATAGAAAACCAGAGAGAACTCTGAGAGAGCGAAGATTAGGAAGGTGACAAGAGAAAGTAGAAGCCTCCTCTCCCTAGTTTTAACGATCTCCACGAATATGTAGATTGAGATCACTACCTCGGAGAGAAATCCGATCATGTGAGCAAGGGGATAGGGATTCGTCAGGATCGATGGTATGGAAACCAAAGTATCACCTCCTACATGAAGAAGAGACCCCTCGATCTCTCGAGGGCCTTATCAACTATCCCCCTATCATACTTCCTTTCCTCCCCCGAGGCCTCGTAACTCTCTAGCGTCCTGAATATGTCGGGGAGAATGCTCTTGAGAAGCTCTTTGGTCAGCGACTTATTCTCACTCAGTTGTTTGTAAACTTGGACCAGCCCGCTCTCCAACCTCGCCACATCTCCCTGCGTTTTTGAAACCGCGAGCAGGGACGCTATCCCAGCTCTGGGCTTCTCCCCCTCCAATCTCAAGGTGATCCCTACAAAGTAGAAGCCACTGTGGGTGAATTTGACGATCTCTCCTCCCTTGGCCGAGAAGGGAAAGGACCTCAGGGGAACAGTTCCCATCTCATCCGAGAAGCTTTTAGGGTAACCAGCGATGATTTCTAATCCCCCCGGCTCGAGCGAGGCGAGCAGCAGATACTCAAGCCCCATAATCCTCCACTCTCAACTCCCCATGAATAATAAAAGGATACCAGCGTAGTGGATCACAGATATTTCAGGAGGGCGGGGGCTTGGAAATCCTCGTTGGTCACTCAGCGTACCTGGCCATCATGTCAATGAGGATGTCCTTCACCTTGCTGTAGTCCTTGGTCTTCGATATGCTATTGATGACATCCATCAGGAGGGCCCTGACCTTACTTTCAGGCGATCTCTTGGGGATCAGAGCCGCTGCGAGGAGACCCCTCTTGTAGGCTATGACGATCTTCCTGTCCTTCATCTCTATGGACTGCGGTATGTCCTTCAGAGCGTCCTCTGTATAATTCTTCGTGAGAGACAGGAACGCGCTCAGGGTGAGGCTCCTTGACGAGGAAGTGGACACGAGCGGATTCCCCTGCTCATCCAGTATCACGAGTTCCTCGATCCTCATCGGGTGTATGACCTCCCCTCCAGTTAACTGCTCGTAGAGCCACGCGAATGCCTCGAACAAGCCGAAGCCGGTCAAGGCACTGGTCCAGACGACCTGCCAAGGAACTCCCTCCAGTTTGGTGAGGTCGAAGTAGTCTATCACCTCCATGACGGTAGCCGCCTCCTCCAGATCCGCCTTATTTGCCAGCACTAGTAGGGGAATGTTCCTCTTCATCATCGATATGACATTCCAGAGCTCAGCCTTGGCCTCATCGAACCTCTCCCTATCCGCGGAGTCTATCACGAATATGATGGCATCGGCCTTCTCAGCATACTCAGCCCATATCCTGCGGAGGGATCTCTGTCCACCCAAGTCCCACACGTTAAACTCCAAGTTCCTGACCCTGAGCCTCTCGTAATTTGCTCCTACGGTTGGTATGGTGGATCCGGGCTCCCCCTTCCTCAAGTAGTTGAGAAGGGTCGTTTTGCCAGCTCCATCCAATCCTAAGATAACCAGAGTAGCTGACCTCCTGAAGAGGCCCAGCAGGTTTGAGATGAGCCTTCCGAAGGGCATCGCGATACTGTGCCGTATATCCTAAAATAGTTTTTCGAAGGTAAGCCGATCTTTCTGTGAAATATTTTTTAATTTAATGTT
>JACXSR010000073.1:0-9872 GCA_035319845.1 Thermoproteota archaeon | reverse complement strand
AGGAGGTGGCGGTCACATTCAATATCAGGGTACCGTTGCACTGGAAGCTGCCTAGGGTTACGGAGGATTGGGACGACGGCTCCACGAACTCCATGCCTAATGCCCGGCCCGCATAAACCGAAACGGTCATGAAGGCCATAGACAAGGCTAGGGCCACCAGTACACCCGCGAGCACCTTCGCAATCTCCCTCTTGACTGCAGAGGTCTTCTTTACCACCAAACCCAGGATCAGCAAGGCGAACCCGATCCCTATCAGGAGGAGAGCCCTTCCACAATCTGGCATGCTCCACCAAGGCAAATATTCCAGTGATAGGACCAGTACCCCAATGAACAGGAGGAACTTCCCTATTCCGAGTAGGGCCTTATTCAATAAAGTCACCTCCGTTGTTAGAGGACTCCGATCTCCCCTTAATGCCCAACACTATCATCAGAGAACCAAGGAGAATCAGGGCTACAGGCCAATTGACTTCTACCTGAGGGAACATCTCCTTGATCAGCCAATAAACACCCCCTAGGATCAAGATGGCTCCTATGATTAGGGAGAAGTCCCCGTTACTCTCCTCTAGTTCCGGGAGCTCGCGTCCATATCTGCCCCTAACGTAGGCCGAGGCCACCAACAGAGTGGTGAATATTGCTGCCAAACCGTGATGGATCCATGCGAGCAGCACTACGAGCACGGCCACCCCGCTGGAGGAGAGGTTTTTCTCCATGGCCTCGCCCAGATCCGCTAGAAAATCCACCAGTTGTCCCATACCGACACCAAGAATTGTTCTTACACCCAACTATAAGAGATGGTTGAAGAGAAACGTTTGACGAGGATTGTCGTCATCGTTGGAGCTAACCTAGAATCAGGCTCGTTCCTCCCACAGCGTCCAGCACCACCCTGCCGGCGAAGATACCCACTGCAGCTACCACGAAGGACTCATTGGGGTTTAACCTGAAGGAGTGCCTTGCGCAGGTCATCAGAAGATAGAAGAACCATACAAGCCCGATTTTGGGAACCACAGAGGAGAGCACGGCGCGAGAGATCCCAAGGAGTTCACTCAT
This sequence comes from Thermoproteota archaeon, assembly GCA_035319845.1. Taxonomy (GTDB): domain Archaea; phylum Korarchaeota; class Korarchaeia; order Korarchaeales; family Korarchaeaceae; genus Korarchaeum. Next base: position 8,825 of record JACXSR010000073.1, on the reverse strand, counting down.
TTGTTCTGAGTATGTGAAAGCTAGAAAAGTGATTAGGAGAGGGAACAGCGTTGCAGGGAATGAAATGAGGAACTTCGAATACTCTCGGGCATTGTAGCCGATTCTCGCTCCGATGAGGGAAAATACCAGTGGAGAGAGCGAATTTCCCAGGACAGAGGGAACTCCGAAGGTCTTCAAGGTCACGCCAATGGCCAAGGATCCTATGAGGATGGAAGCTAGGGCGAAGGAAATCCTCATCTTGGCTAAACCCTCAAACCCTAGGGAGGGCCTAAATATCAGATCTAGGAGCGAGAGACCTCCTAACTCGATGGATCTCCCCTCCATAGCCAGTATTGCCCTGTAGGCCCGTAATCCATCATCCGTGAGCTCATACATTCCCCTGTTGGAGACTATCAAGCCCCTCATCTTTTCCAAATGATGGTTGAGCGTCCCGGTCGTCAATCCCGTCCTCCTAAGGAGGGAAGTATAGGTCTGAGGTCCCTCCTCGGCTAGTGTTCTGAGGATGATTCTCCTCGTCCTGTGCGCAAGGGCTTGGAATAATTTGTCCTCGTTCATTCCAGTCGGGAAGATGGAAGACGAGGAATCCTTAAAGGTTACTTCCGAAGGTTAGGTGGCCGGCAGGAAGGCGCCTATTAGCAGCAGGACAAGCACCACTACCAAGATCCACCTAATGATCCCGGATATTTTAGCTATCAGGGTAACTAGGACGAGCAACTCGATGAGGGTCGCGACAGCCCCGGCTACTGGCTCGCTCATTCCAACCTTCATGAGCAGAGGGAGGAGGAGGTCCTTGACTACGGAGTCCATCCACTCGGCCACGCGGAACAGCAACTCTTTGAGGAAACCCGCGAGGTCCATGTCCATCACTCGATCGTCTCCCATCTGAGGATGTCCACGAAGATGCAGGCCGATGTCCTGACCTTAATGCTCCTGAAAAGCCTGTATATCATCCCGCCTGAGAGCTGGCCCAAGAAGAACGCTCCCACCAGTACTGGAAACGTTATCAGAGCCCATCCGAGCCCAGATAGGAACCTCAGAGCTATGACCAGTATGACAGGGATGTGTATCGCTAGGAACCAGTGCTTGCTCGCCCTCCTTACGTGAGCCCTCCAGTACCCGAAGGGTAGGTTCATCAAGAACACTATAATGGCCAATTGTGTCAGATCCATTTCACATCTCGCAAGGAGGGGTATGCACCTTAATTAGCGTTTTCATCGCGCCCACCATCCCTCGTGCTCTGTGCTACAAACCTAGGGAAAGTGGAGCTTCTCGATGTGGGAGGTAGCCACTTATTCTACCTGAAGCAGGCTCAGTGCTTGATATAACGATTAGGCTTCCAGATCGCTTCTATCTACCCTCACACATTATGACCTCAATGTCGTGCTTCTTCAATTCGTCCTTCATTCTCCGGTGATCCTCATCACATGTCAGCAGCTTCGAGGGCCTCACCGAGGTGGCTATTAGCAGGTCCAAGTCCGGGTATACTTTACCACTCCTCAAGGAGCTGGCCTTAAGCCGGGCGGCTAACTTCACCCCCTCCTCATCGAGGGGATATACGCTCACCCACCTGAGAAGTGAGTCCAGCCACAGGAATTCCCCATAATAACCCCTCTCCTTGAGATAGTAAGCTCCTACAGAAAGCTCGTAGAGTGAGAGGATTGAGATCCCCACATCACCGACGCCCCTGCTCTCCCTCCTCAGTAGGTCCTGAAACTTCCCCTTCCTCAGTTCGAGAAGGAACGATGTGTCCAGCAATAACCTCATACCCTCGCCTCGAATTCAGACCTTATCCTCCTCACGACGTCCTCGACCTCGGGTGATGGAGGTGAAGAACAGACCTCGATTATTTTTTCCACCCTTCCCTCCACATTCTTCCTTATCAACTCCTCGATGACGTCTGAGAAACTTCGCTTTCCCTTGAGGGAGAGGAGCTTTCTGTACGTCTCCTCCCTCAATGTGATGGTTTTCATATACAATGCATGACATATTATTACCTATAAGTCTTCCTCAGATATAGGGAGATTCCCTAGGGGTCGGGGGTCGTCCCAACGAATTCGCGGAATAGCATCATTTTTAACGGAGGATTGTCCTTGAGGGGAGATGAGGCTCCTCGTCATCTCACCTCATTACAACACGTTCGTCAAGGGCGCGGTGGAAGCCCTAGCCAAGAGGCTAGATTCTGTGGATGTGCTCGTTCACCATAACAGGTTGACCGGCCTAGCTAGGTACCTGCCGTTTGGGGGTTACCTCGATTATGCGAGGAGATTCACGAAGGAGAAGCTCCTAAACCTGACGGGAAAGCCGGAAAACGTGAGAGTACACTTCATTTCCAAATTCTACTTTCCTCCCAGCTTCAAGAATCCGAGAGTAGGGGAAATATTTGCAAGAGAGATGATGAGAGTCGTAGAGAGGATGGGAATAGAGGCAGATCTGATCCACTCACACTTCATATGGCCACCGGGATACATAGGCGCTAGGCTGAAGGAGGGGACGGGACTTCCCCTGGTGATCACCGGTCATGGGTACGATGTGTACGATCTGCCCTTCAGGGGCGACCAGTGGAGGGAGAGGGTGCGCTGGATCCTCTCAAGGGCGGATGCAGTAACGACAGTGAGCGGCCCCAACAGGAGGATACTGGTGGAGGAGTTGGGTCTAGCAGAGGAGCTTGTCCACTTAGTCCCTAATGGGGTATCCCGAATGTTCAGGCCGATAGATAAGGGGGAGGCGAGGAGGCAGCTCGGGATCCCCATGAAAAGTAAGGTCATCCTTTCAGTTGGCAGCCTAATAGAGGTAAAGGGCCACGAACACTTGATCAGAGCCCTCAAGATGCTGAAAGACAGGGGAATGGACTTATTGACGTATATAGTGGGTGAAGGTCCTCTGAAGGCCAAGCTGAGGAATTTAATCTCCTCCCTTGGGTTGAGGGTTTCGCTAGTGGGTCCCCGACCCCATGACGAGATCCCCCTTTGGATGAATGCCGCCGACCTGTTCGTCCTCCCCAGCCTAAGGGAGGGGCTCCCGACGGTGATGCTAGAGGCCCTCGCCTGTGGCACCCCATTCCTAGGGACGAAGGTTGGAGGGATACCCGAGGTTATTAAGGAGGGAACTGGTATCCTGATTGAACCGGGTAAGGCTGAGGCGCTCGCCAGTGCGATCATGGAGGCTTTAGAGAGGGAGTGGGACCGTAATTCGATTGCCCAGTACGGGAGTCAGTTCTACTGGGACAAGATTGCTCTGAAATACATGGAGGTCTACGAGAGGATTCTCAGGTCCTGAGGAGCCCCCCACCTCCACCTTTAAGTTCCCCCTCTGGTCCGTAAGCATGTGCAGTTCAAGGAGCTGACCGAGCTAGCGAGGAGGATAGCTTCCACATCATCGCGGAGGGAAAAAGTGGCATTGGTAGCCGATCTCATAAGGAGATTGGAGCCTGAAGAGGCTTACAAGGCCCTGCTCATCCTGACCGGCCGTATTTTCCCTCCTTCCGACCCGAGGGAATTGAATGTCTCTTGGGCCACCCTGTGGAGGGTAGTCAGCTCATTGGCTAGGGGAGGTGAGCCGAGAGGCGTGGATGTAGGTGAACTGGTTGAATCCATGCTTAGGTCACGCGACAGGAGGCAGACCACTCTCTTCGAGGAACCTATGACGATAGACGAGGTTTATGGCCTCCTAGAAGCCATAGCAGGAGCTGAGGGTCCGGGATCCAAGGGAAAGAGGGAGGCAATTCTCAAGACCCTCTTCTCTAGAGTTGAGCCGGAGGAGGCATGGCTGCTGGCCAACGCGATAGTCGGGGAGACTAGGCTTGGTCTGAGCGAGGGTCTCCTCATTGACGCAATAGCGTACGCATATCGGCGAAGGAGGGAGGATGTGGAGAGGACTGCTATGGTGTTGGGAGATCCCTACGAGATCGTTAGAAGGGGAGGGAAACTCGAGTTCAGGCCCGTGATCTTCAGGCCGCTGAGGCCGATGCTAGCTCAGACAGCTGACAGCGTGAGAGACGCCATCGCTGAGCTAGGGAGATGCGCGTTGGAATACAAGCTGGACGGGGTCAGGGTTCAACTCCACATGAAGGGTGGAGAGGTCAGGCTCTTCAGCAGGAGGCTCAGTGAGGTAACGGGTAGTGTTCCAGATGTGGTGGAAGCCGCGAAGGCTGGAATCAGGGCCGAGGAGGCGATTGTGGAGGGTGAGATAATTGCGGAGAGGGATGGGAAGCCTCTCCCCTTCCAGATGCTCATCAGGAGGTTTAGGAGAACGCATTTCGATCCCAGACTCCTCGAGGAGATACCTCTCAAGCTCTACATTTTCGACATCCTCTTCTTGGACGGTGAGAGCTACTTGGAGAGACCCTATACCGATAGAAGGGCTAAGCTGGAGGAGATAGTTAGCGAGCCCCTCGAGCTCGTCCGGTCCAAGGTGACGTCGGATCCGGAGGAAGGAGAGAGGTTCATGGAGGAGGCTTTGAAAGGAGGCCATGAGGGAATAATGGCTAAGAGACTCGATTCCCCCTATGTGCCCGGGGTAAGGGGGAGGTACTGGCTCAAGATCAAGGAGGTGCACACCCTTGACTTGGTTATAGTGGCGGCAGAGAGGGGATATGGGAGGAGACATCGCTGGTACAGCGACTACTACTTGGCCGCTAAGGATCCTAAGACTGGAGATTTCTCAGTAGTGGGAAAGACCTTCAAGGGACTGACCGATGAGGAGTTCGAATGGATAACCAGACGGCTGGAGGAGATAGCGGTGGAGAAGGAGGGTAAACTGATAAGGGTGAAGCCGGAAATAGTGGTGGAGGTTGCATTCAATGAGATCCAGAAGAGCCCTAAGTATAAAAGCGGGTTTGCTCTGAGATTCGCGAGGATCGTGAGGATAAGGGATGACAAGACTCCCGATGAGGTCGATACTCTAGATAGGGTCAGGGAGCTCTACGAGAAGCAGGGGAGAAAACTGTAAATATTCGGTTGGTATCCTGAACTATATGGATCCAAGAACGATCCTCAAGTGGCTGTCGCTAGTTCTGGGGATAGGTTACCTGCTCCAAGATGTAGTGCTCACTTGGGTGTTTGGAGAAGCTCCTTGGTGGTTGCTGGTCGAGAACGTATTTCTAGGCCTTGCTTACCTATCATGGGGCTTCTTCAGGGTGGGAAGGTATCCGGAGATACCCTTGGTCTGGGTGGCTGGATGGAATGCCGCGAGAGTCATAGATGCTGCCTTGAACTTCTCTAGGCCCCTTTACTTCACCGTCTCTCATGCGATACTGGTTGCTCTGGCGGTGTTAGTGGGCATCCTAGCATGGCTTTCCCTCAACAGAGTAGGATGAAGGTCCGTGGGTAGTAGCGACCTCGCGCGCCAACTTATCCCATTAAGTGGGGGATGGCCCTTTACTTGAACTGGCGCGGGTTAGGTATCCACAATTACCGCGTCGATTCCCGCCAACTCCAACACCTTACCTCGTTTCTCCGGGTAAGGAGGATCGTTTCCCCTCGTCCCTAGGCTCAAAGCTCGACTTCAGATTCTCGACCACACGAGGGATCTTATGTAGAGGTGCTTTCCGGAAAGGGGCCTGGGTATTTCGTCAACTATCTCCCATCTTATCTTACATCCCTCCCCCATTACACTCAGGATCTTCCTCTCAGGTGCATCAAGATCGACAGTAGATCCCTTCTTAGGTACTACTAGTATCCTCAGCAGGTTGTAGTCTTCTTGTATGACGTGAAACTGCCTCACCCACCCCTCTGACTTAAAGACACCATCAAAGAACTCACCACCGAGCAATGTTCCATCCTTTCTTATCACGAATTCCGTGATCCTCCCTGAGACCTCCTTCAAGGCTGGCAGGACTGATCCGCAGTCACATCTCTCGTGTTTGGGTACAGCCATGTCCCCTATCTCATATCTGATCAGGGGCATAGCGTAGTTATGCAGGGGAGTCACTATGATCTTGCCCAAGCTTTCCCCGCGAACGGGATCGCCCTCGCTGTTCACCACCTCCACCAGATTGTTGAAGGAGAATATGTGCATCGATCCCTCATCACATTCGCCCGCGATGGAGGGAACTTCCGTCGCTCCGTAGAAGTTGTACACCTTGACACCGAATGCACCCTCTATAACCTCCCTCCTGTAGGAGGTGAGGGTCTCCGCTGTGGAAACGATGACCTTTGGGCTGTACACCTCTAATCTGTTCTCCAGAATATACCTTCCCAGCACATAAAGGAATGAAGAGAATCCTCTCAGGATGTCGGGCTTGTAGTCATTTATCTTTCGGACGATTTCGCGTAAACGGTCCTCGTTTAGGAGGTACACATTCAGGTACATAGTATTTGTCAGGTAATGAGCGATCTTATCCCTCAAACGCGGCCCTTCAAGAAGCTCTCTGGCGTAGCCCCACAGAACGATCTTTTTGCTGAGCGTCTCATTCACACCAAGGAACCTATCGTAGTAGAAGAATTCCGAGGCCTTGGCCCAACGGTATGACTTTAGGTCCTTAACAACCCTGATGGGCCTCCCCATGGAACCTCCCGTTATCTCGATGTAGTGTCTCCTGCTAGCGATGTCACTTGACAGTAGGTCTTCAAGGTAATCCTGCAAGTGAAACCTGCTCAGTGTCGGCACATTGGGGAGATTCGGTAGATTCACATTGCCTCCCTCGACGACTCCCGACTCCTCCAGTATCGACCTGTAGTACCGCACCTTATCGTGAGCGTGCCTCAACAGGTCCTTGAGGGATCTCTCGACGAAGTGCTCTAAGCTCATCTCACCATCGTCAATGGATTCAATTATTCTTAGCTCTTCACTGAAATCCCTGCCGGAGAGTTTCGTTAGGATTAGTAGGAGGGAGTTCCTCAGCATATTAAGGACCTCACAGAGGTCTAAGGTTCTAACTGACTAATTACTACGCTGTAGTTATTAAGTTGGTCTGGGTGCAATTCCACTTCGGAGTGATGGTCCTATGGAGCGAATCTCCGAGAGCCTTCGCGCGTAATCGGCTTCAACCGTCCGATTACAATCCATACATCTATATTATCCTCCCTTTCAAGTTCTGAGGGGCCCTTGAAATCAAAGCGGTGCATCCTTTGGAGTGATACTGCAGGTGTATGAGATGAACGAGCATTACTTACCAGAGAACATCGAGAACATCGTACTCGTAACCGTGGACTGTTTGAGAAGGGATCACTTGGAGTTCTACGGCTACAACAACAGGACTATGCCGCGCTTGGCTATTGAAGCGAGAGGAGGTCTGATAGTAGAGGAGGCCCACACGAACTCTCCCTTCACTAGATCGAGCCTTCCTTCTCTCTTTACGTCCTCCTACCCCTTGGAGGGGAGCCTCCCCTACTCCATAAGAGGAAGGCCCGTGACGATATACTCTCTCCTCAAAGAAAGGGGATATAATACCGCCGGCTTCAGCGCAGATCTATTCCTCCCACCAGTCTTGGAGTACGGGAAGGGCTTCGACCACTACTGGACTCCCACACTGGGAAGATCTGGCAGATCCATCAAGGATCGACTAGTCAGCGGAGTCCTATTTAGAATAGGTAGATCGTCGCTAAGATTTTTCCTCAAATATCAGGGCCTCTTGGAGAGAGCGACAACCTTACCCATCCTGAGGGACATTGCCTACTCCCTAACGAACACGGTATCGCCCTATCCACCGGCGGAGATACCCACTACCAAAGCCGTCGAATGGATAAGGAGGAACAAGAGTGACCCTTTCTTTCTCTGGATCCACTATATGGATGTGCACAACCCCTACTTGGTCGGGGGAGATTTGAGGCGTACGGGTAGGTTCTCCCACTTCCTGATGGAACAGTACCTGACGAATAGCTCGCAGGAGGAATACGAGAAGAGAGGAAGGATAAGCCTGAAGGACGATACAAGGAGCTTCATTTCAGCCTTGAGGGAGGTCTATGACGAGAGGATAGGGAGAGTAGATGCCAGCATAGGTAAACTCATCGATGTCATAAGGGAGGAGGGAATAGACAAGGAAACTGTATTCATTTTGACCTCAGATCACGGACAAGGATTTTTGGAGCACGGTTTCTACTCCCACGGAGCTTACTTCTACGAGGAAATTTTGAGAGTCCCCTTGCTAATAGTCCCGCTAGGAGGGGTGATGGGATGGAAGAGGTTGGGAGGATATAGATCCCACGTGGATGTGCCCCCAACGATCCTCTCACTCTTGGGAGAGAGAAAGGAAGTGGGCTATAGGGGGAAGGATATCATTGGAGAGCCGAGTAGCGGTGTGGTCTACGCCGAGGCCCTCCATAATCAGGAGGGTCGACCCTTGTCAGCCTCCGGTCAAGAGGAAGTGAGGGTTACATTCGGCGTGAAGAAAGAATCCAGAAAGTACATAGTCCAGTATAGAGGATCAAATGTCCTCTGGGAGGAATTATTCGACTTAGCTAGCGACCCAGAGGAAGAAATGGATCTATCCGAGGATGAGAGCCATCGTCAAGAATTGAATGAGCTGAGATCTGAAGTGCTCTCTCACATCAGGCTGATAGGGTTCGATTTAGAGGGGATCGAGCGTAGGTACAAATCGATCATCGAAAACAATTCACAGCGCAGATTGTAGCATCCTCACGAACTACCGATATGGCTGGACTCGCCGTGGGATCTTGGAAGTGGATCAGCACAAGCCGGATTGCTGCGTCGGAGAGAAAGCGTCCTCCTAGTCGATCGAAGATCATCGTCGGAATCGTTTACGCTCGAAGGACCTCCTACCAAGGCGGAAGGTCGAATCCACATCGCTTTATTTTCTCGCCTCCGATGCCGACGGGATGAAGGTACTCAGGGTAGAAATAGTAGGCGGAGAGGGCCTCATGTACTTG
>JACXSR010000064.1:0-10056 GCA_035319845.1 Thermoproteota archaeon | reverse complement strand
GGATGTGACGCAGTTCTGCCTGCCCTCGGCCATGTCGCAGGAGGTCACACACCAATAGTAGGCCCCTTCCTCAAGGTCGAAGGTCCAGTTCACGGAGATGTCCTGTCCACTGAGGTCCTTACTCTCCTGATAAACGATCGAATTGCCCTTGAAAACGGTTATTGTTGCGTTCTTGATCCCAGTATCATCGTGAACTGAGGCGAGGAATGTGACCTCCCCTTCATCGACTGTAGTTCCGTCTGCCGGGGAGGCGAGGATAACCACGGGTGGGGCATCGTCGAGTATTATGAGGTTGGCTCTAATCCTCTCCTCCTTGGTCGGGTCATTGGATGACTTGGCCTCCACGTAGTAGTTGAGCACGCACCTGTCCCTTGAGACGAGAGGAGTGACCGTTACCACAAGATCCCTCTTCTCTCCTGGATTCAGGGGGATAGAGTAACCAGAAGCCGAGGTAACTTCGTCGGTGACGTTACTCGCTCCATCGAAAGCCACCGTCCTGACGGTGTTACCGGGCGTGATGATCCTGACGACTATGTTATCCAGCTGGTTGCCATCGTTCTCTACCGTCACCACGTAACTTACAGTCTCAGAGGACTTCTGAGTCTGGGCAGCGTACTGGACCGCTCCGATGGGGTCGAACACATCATCCCAGAAGGTCGAGCCATTCGGGAAGGTCACCATGAGGTCGGGTTGAGCGACCGGCGGGACAGTAATGCTCAAAACGGTCTCGTCGTGGAAAATCTCGTCCGCGTAATAGGGATCCGTCGGGTAGTTGGTCTGCCAGTCGAAGTTACTCGACCCCCTGATGACCAGTTGGTACGTACCAGGAGGCGTCCTCCTAGGGATGTCCACTAGGAACACCATTCTAGCGAGACCTCCATGCGGTGTCAGGTCTCCTGTGTCGGGGATCCCGTCACCGCCCGTATCGTAATCGGGAGTCACTAGGTCCCAAACTCCGTCCCCATTCCCATCCTCTGCTAGGAGAACGTCGTCGCCGTTACTCACTGATGTGTTAAAGGCCCCTATGGGATCGTTCATGCCTTCATCCCTGAGAAGTCTCACCGCGAAGGATCCAGTGTTTTCCATTATTTTTACGTTCCCTCTATCCGTCTCCGGAGCTGCATTAATCCAGTTCTGCACGAAGCTCACGGTCACATTCGTGAGTGGGTTGACTGTAACGGAACCCGAGTCCGGATCTATGAAACCGCACGGCACCGGCCCTATGTTGAGCGTTAGGAAGGAATCCGCGTGTACCACATCGTCAGTATAATAGGGATCCGTCGGGTAGTTGGTCTGCCAGTCGTTGTATGATGAACCCCTGAATCTGAAGTCGTAGTTATCCCCAGCCAGCACCTCCTCCCTCGGGAGGTACACCACGAACACTACCTTCACTGAACTGCCGGAGGCAACGTTTCCAGTGTCCGGAATTCCATCGGAATACGTGTCATATGCGTCATTCACGTATGTCCAGCCGTCCGTACTATCACCGTTCAAATCGTAGGCGATTAGCACGTCGTCGGCGAAATTCGCCGGTTCGGAATCTGACAAGCCGAGATCATCGTCTCCATTCACATCAAGGTACACCGAAACGTTCCAGTCGGGATCTGATCTTATCGATATGTCGTAGACGTCATCCAAGGCCCCAGAATTATGGAAGCTTACCACATAGTAGTACTTGGTGATGTTCTGATCGCACTTCGGTTGCACCGTGGTACTGGTTGACGCGGGATCCGCTGTTACATATAGGGGCGGGGGCTCCACCGTTAGGGTCATCGTCAGGGAGTCCACCCTGCAGTCGTCGGGTGAGTCGTTGAGATCCTCATCATCGAAGACGTAGATAGTAGTTGAGAAGGTGCCTGTCGGATCTCCAGGAGGAACATCAATGGTTATAGTAACGTCAGTCGAACTCCCGGCGGTCAGTACGAAGTCATTGGATGAGAAACTCACGTAAGATGGGTCTACACCTCCAGCAGGGTCCACCATCAACTTAACGTGCTGGGCGTCCTCCACTCCCACGTTGGTTATGTGGAGGGTGACTTGGACAGGGGTACCCTCGACAACCGTCACGCTGATGTCCTCAGGAGTCGCGTCGAGACCTTCAACTATGAACTGCAGGCTATCCGAGACGTGATACCCGTTGTCGTAGTCAGGTGGATCTCCCGGCCAAGCTATCACCGTCCACGTACCTCCAGCCTCGTCGAGAACCGACGGGAGGGTGAATGTCCCGTGGAAGACACCGTCATTAGCCACATCATCCGGAGAAACACCATCATCCCTCAGGGTGACCGTTGTGATGACATTGAAGGAGGAATCCCTCACCTCAGCCCTGAGGTAAGACCCATCGCCACTGTCTAAGTATAATCCCACATCCGATCTCACCTTGATTAGGGCAGTATCGCCGCATTTCAGCGGTTTGGTCGGATCATCGATGTTGGTGACGGAGATCACATCCAAACCGAAGCCCTCAGGATCGCCAAGTTCCGCTGGGAGCCATGCGAGGACCTCCACGTCATCCACATACGCGTAAGTACCGAAGAGCGCATCGGCCGTGTTTCCGGCCTCGAAGTACACCCTTATGGTCTGTCCTGCGTAGGCGGACAGGTCGAAGGTGAAGCACTTCCAAGACCTCTCCTTCCAACCGGTCCCTCCAGGAGGAGCCGTCTCCTCGACTAGGGTCTGCAATACAGCGTTGGATGTGCTCCTTATTTGGGCTCTAAACCTGTCGTAGTTGGCGTAATCGTACGATACCATTCTCCTGCAGAATGAGAGAGTCGCACCACTAGGTGGGATGGTGACCTCCTGATATACGTATCCTCCCATAGCGTTGCTGGCAGCACTGGGCCCGGAACCGGAGTAGTCCCACCCTATCTTATATGACTGAGCGCCTGAATGGGCTACGCTCCCTCCTAGGTGAGGATCATCACCACTCACTACGAAGTGAGCTGCAAGCGGATGGTCTACCCCACCTCCCTCCCACGGAGCGGGGTCCTCCGTGCCCGGAGGACTGGCTTCGAATCCTCCATCACCCACCAAGTTGACCGGCGCTGGATCGAGGAAGGAGGGCGCTGGCTTCAAACCGTTCTCCTCAATGTCGAAGTATATGTAGTAAGTCACCGGTGCTGCGTCCTCCAAGACGAAGCTCACATCCCCTCTAGCATTCCCAGCGTCGTCGGCACTTCCCATGTAGTGCTCGTCATCGAATTTTTGCGAGGCCAGTAAGTTCCCCGTAGAGGTGACAACCCTCACGGAATTCGCATCAAATGTGCCCGATACCCCGAGCTCCGAGAGCAAGGATTCGAAATCAACCGCGACCTTGACTGAATCCCCGGGAGACCCTGTCGATATGTGAACTGGAACCCTGTAATGCCAATCGTAGCCAGTAGAGACACCATCAGGATCCCACCAGGATGGAGAGGCGAGGTCTCCCCTAAGGGAAGGAGATGGAGGGATCGACAGGCATATCAGTGATACCAAGACGATAGAAAGGATTAACCTATCTTCATTCATCGGGTAACACGGCCACTTGAATGATAAAAAATTTCATAAGGACCGCTGTCAACTACATGGGAATCTCATTCCCCCTATATTCCGACGAATTTCTCAATTAATATCGTTATATTCTAGACCGGCTTTGAAAGAGCGCGCGGCATCAGCCCCTACCACACCTTCACACCCACTGGAACTTCCTCCCCCACCGTTACTAGGTGCACCTTCCCATCTTCCTCCTCAGCTAGCAGCAGCATCCCCCTGCTCTCCACTCCCATCAGTTTCTTGGGCTTCAGATTGAGAACGAAGATCATCTTCTTCCCCTCCAAGTCCTCAGGACCGTACTGGTCTCCTATCCCGGTTACTATGGTCCTCTTCTCGTCACCGAAGTCCACCTCCAACTTTATCAGCTTCTTGGACTTTGGGATTTTCTCAGCCTTCTCCACGTAACCCACCCTCAGATCAAATTTCCAGAATTCCTCCACATCGTACTCCATCATCTCACCCTCAGGACTATCTTCCCGAACATATCACTCCTCTCCATCTTCTCATGAGCGAGCCTGGCATCTTCCAGCTCGAGGACACTATCGACAACCGGTCTCAACCTACCCTCCTCGATGAACCTGAGTACCTCCATCAGCTCCGCCCTGCTTCCCATGTAGGCGCCTATTACAGATATCTGCTTCGCGAACACGTACCTTACGTCCACGGCGGTCTCGGCTCCAGATGTGGCTCCTACGCTGACGAGTTTTCCTCCCTTCCTCAACATCCTCAGGTCCTTAGGCCATGTCTCCCTTCCAACGGAATCAATCACTACATCCACTCCTCCCGATAGCTCCCTCACCTTGGAGACCACATCCTCCTTCCTGCGTTGGATCACATGATCTGCTCCCAACTCATAGGCTTTCTCTATTTTCCAGTCATCTCCAACGGTCGTTATTACCTTTGCACCCAGCATCTTGGCTATCTGTATGGAGGAGATGCCGACACCACTTCCCGCTCCCCATATGAAGACCCATTGCCCCTCCCTGACGTCAGCTAGGGTCCTGAGCATGTGCCAAGAGGTCAGGAAGACCAAGGGAACCGAAGCGGCCTCTTCGAACGTGAGATTGTGGGGTTTCGGTAGGATTGCCCTCTCAGGATGCACCGTCAGCTCCCCATAACCACCGTCGACATGGTAGCCGGGCATTGTGTAGTCGGGGCACATGCTTTCCCTGCCACTCAAGCAGTACTCGCACACACCGCACCCGTAGCCGGGAGCGACTATCACCTCATCTCCCGGTTTGAATCTCTCCACCCCGACCCCTACCTCCTTAACAATGCCAGAAATGTCGGATCCAAGAATTCGAGGTAGGGTAACACCGGGAAGACCCCTCCTCACCCATATGTCGAGGTGATTGAGTGCCGTCGCCTTCACCTCAACCAAGACATCTTGAGGTCCTACCTCAGGATCCCTGTAATCTTCAACCAGTGAGAGGACTTCAGGTCCACCATGCTCGAAGATAACAACTGCCCTCATAACCCATCCTCCACTTCGACCCCCAATCACTAAATAGGATGCCCTCTCACTCTATCACATGAGAAAAAGTTAAGATAGTCTAAGTTTATATATTACTCCTTTACTATAGTAATTGGTTGATATGATGAATTCAAGAAACCTTCTAATGGGAACCGCGGCTCTCGCCACGCTCGCCCTCTTGGCTCTCATGGTGGAACCTAAGCAGAACCTAATGGTTCAAACTCCGCATGAAGGGAAAGGTGCTATCCTATCGGACGATTATCCGCCCAGTGGTTCGTCGGATCCAACGATGAATCTGCTAGAACCCGATCCAAGAACCGGGAGACATGGCATGAGAGGACTTTGGGGGCCCGGCGGTCCGTACGCCGGAATCTACGCAGCGGTATCTCTCGATGAGGCGGTTGACTCCTTTAAGAGGTACATCGTAGGGAGGAGATCCAACTTGAGGCTCTTGGAAGTCATGGAGTTCCAGCATAACTTCTACGCCGCTGTGGGAGAGGGAGATTCGGGGATAGGTGCATTCGAGCTCCTACTTTGGAAGAGAGATGGGAGAATAACGCCGGAACCTGGGCCCAATATGATGTGGAACCTGAAATACGGTATGGGGATGATCAGATCATACGGCGAGTACACTCCAAGGATCGAAGAAGATGAAGCGAAGGGTATAGCTTTGAGCTCCCTCAGAGAACTGTTCCCTAACCATGAAGTAGCGATCGAGAGTGGGATACCCTTCTACGGGTACTACACTTTCGATTACAGTGTTGAAGGGAGGATGACGGGGATGCTCAGCGTCAACGCCTTCACGGGTGAGATCTGGTATCACACATGGCATGGATACTTCATCGAGGAGGTAGATGATTGATGTGTTGGGGATGCGGCCCTTGGGCATGGGGAGGAATGAGCTGGTGGGGAGTCAGTTGGCTTCTCGGCCCCCTCATCCTCATCGGCATGGTGGCACTGTTGTTCTTCCTCTTGGGAAGGGAATCAGCGAGGAAGCACCACTAACCCCCTTTTAGATATGGATGGGTATGGTGAGTGACCATGGCGGAAGACCGTCATCACCACGGCCACGCAGGTGGAGATGCCCACAGTACTCACGCTCACGAGGGTAGGGCCTCGCACGGGAACCGAGCTGATCACTCCTCCCACCACGAGCACATGATGGAGGATTTCAAGAGGAGGTTCCTGATATCCACCTCAGTAACGGTACCGATCTTGGCGCTATCTCCCCTCATCCAAAATTTCTTGGGAATCAGGATAGAATTTCCGGGGAGCGGTCTTCTCCTATTCATCCTCTCCTTATTCGTGTACCTTTACGGAGGTAAACCCTTCCTTGCGGGGATGAGGGAGGAACTAGTAAAGAGATCGCCGGGCATGATGACCCTGATATCTCTGGCCATCACTGTCGCCTTCTTCTACAGTGCCGCGGTGACGTTCGGCCTACAAGGGAGGACATTCTACTGGGAGTTAGCGACACTAATCGACATCATGCTGTTGGGCCACTACATAGAGATGAGGTCCGTATTAGGAGCTTCAAGAGCGCTGGAGGAACTAGTCAAGCTCATGCCGACGGAAGCTCACTTGGTCATGGATGGCGAGGTGGAGGACGTTCCGGTGAGCCACCTCGAGCTTGGAGACATAGTACTAGTGAAACCAGGTGAGAGGATCCCGGCCGATGGCAGGGTAGTGGAGGGAGAGACGAGCGTCGACGAATCGATGCTGACCGGCGAGTCGAACCCTATTTACAAGGGACCTGGAGACGAGGTGATCGGGGGATCGGTGAATCTGGAGGGATCTGTTAAAGTAGAGGTCGAGAGAACAGGAAAGGAGAGCTATCTCATGCAGGTGCTAGAGCTAGTGAGGAGAGCCCAAGAATCAAGGTCAAGGACTCAGGACCTAGCGAACAAGGCATCCCTCTGGCTGACGCTCATCTCCATAAGCGTGGGGACGGTCACATTCCTAGCTTGGCTGTGGGCTGGAATGCCCCCAGTCTTCTCACTCGAGAGGAGCGTTACTGTGATGGTGATCACGTGCCCGCACGCCCTAGGCTTGGCCATCCCGCTCGTTGTCGCGGTCTCGACATCCCTATCTGCCAAGAGAGGAATACTGATCAGGGATAGAGAGGCCTTTGAGAGAGCGAAGGATGTTGATGTCGTCGTATTCGATAAAACCGGAACTTTGACGGAGGGGAGATTCGAGGTAACGGACGTGATCCCTCTGGGGAGGCTTGAGCGCACAGAGGTGCTCAGACTGGCGGCCTCACTAGAATCGAGATCGGAGCATCCCATAGCCATGGGCATATTGGCGAGGTCTCAGGAAAAGGGACTGGAGCTGGAGGAGGCGAGTGAGTTCAGAGCCATTCCCGGAAAAGGGGCTGAGGGGATCGTGAATGGGAGGAGGATCGTGATTGCCAGCCCTAAGCTCCTCGAGGAACTGGATCTGCGTGAGGGAATGGACCTTGAAGAAGTGAAAAGGGTCATGGAGCAGGGAAAGACCGTGGTTTTCCTCGTGGTCGATGGAGAGCTAGCTGGAGCCATAGCATTGGCTGACAGGGTAAGGGACGAGTCGAAGGAAGCAATCTCCAAGCTGAGGGAAAGGGGCGTCAAGGTCTACATGCTCACAGGGGACAACCAGAAGGTAGCTAAGTGGGTTGCCGAGGAGCTAGGGCTGGATGGGTACTTCGCCGAAGTCCTCCCTCATGAAAAGGCTGAGAAGATAGAGGAGCTGAAGTCCCTAGGAGTCGTCGCCATGGTGGGTGACGGGATAAACGACGCGCCGGCCTTGGTTCAGTCGGATTTGGGCATCGCTATAGGGGCTGGAACGGATGTGGCTATTGAGAGCGCCGACATAGTGCTGGTGAAGAACGATCCTAGGGATGTGTTGCTGGTGATAGACCTCGCCAGAGCGACCTATCGGAAGATGTATCAGAACCTGCTATGGGCCACTGGCTACAACGCGCTGGCCATCCCCCTAGCGGCTGGGATCCTCTATCCCTTGGGGATCCTACTGAGTCCGGCCGTGGGGGCGGTGCTCATGTCATTGAGTACCGTTATAGTAGCAGTGAACGCTAAACTTCTCTCCGTGTAAGCCGATCGTGCTGGAGGGCTACCGACTCCGAAAAGATCTTTCATACACGGGCCAGCGCATTCCTCCCAGAATTGAACGACTTCCAGCTCCGACTCCGAACGACGTGACTATCACGTTATATCTTCCTCGCATCCCAATGCATGATGTCGGAGGTCGTATCCTTCCTGCGAGAACTGGTGAAGACTAGAAGCCTCTCGGGCGATGAGGGTGAACTAGCATCCCTGATAAGGGAGGAGCTGGGGAGGGTCGGGGTCGACCGGGCATGGACCGACGAAGTGGGTAACGTGATAGCCGAGCTCCGTGGAGGTGGCAGCAGCCTTCTGCTCTTCGATGCCCACATGGACACTGTGCCGGAGGGAGATCTGGGGAATTGGAGGAGAGACCCCTTCTCGGCCGATTTGATCGGGGACCACGTTTACGGCAGGGGATCCGTCGATATGAAAGGAGGTCTAGCGGCCCTAATCCACTCAATATCCGAGGTAAGGGAGAGCGATTTGGATGTGGTATACGCCTTCGTAGTGCATGAAGAGGATCAGGAGGGCTTCGGAATACGTCATGCGATCGATTCCTTGGATAAGAGGCCGGATCTTGTTGTACTGGGTGAACCGACCTCCTTGAACCTAGCTAGAGGACATAGAGGAAGAGCTGAGGTAATCGTTTCCTTCAGGGGAAGGACCGCCCATTCCAGCATGCCCGAGCTGGGCGAGAACTGCCTTCCCAAGCTGTGCGCCTATCTCTCTAAACTCCAAGACATGAGGATGAACTCACATCCCCTCCTAGGGAGTGGCTCGGTTGCTCCCGTCGATGTGAAGGTAAGCCCGGGGATGGTACCAGTCATCCCCGACAGGTGCTCTGTCCTTCTGGACAGGAGAACCGTCCCGGACGAGACCAAAGAGTATGTGGAGACCCAGCTAGGGGGTAACGTGGTTAAAAGGAGGCTGAAATGCTACACCGGTTACGAAGAAGATGTAGAGGCATGGTTTCCAGCTTGGGTGAATGAGAGCCCCTCCCTCGGAGAGCTCGCTCACATGCTTGGAGCGGACCTCATTGTATGGAGGTTCGGCACTGATGGTTCCTACACCGCTGGCGAGGCCGGCATACCAACCATAGGTTACGGTCCGGGGGATCAGGAGATGGCCCATCAGCCAAACGAGATGGTCCCAATAAAGGAGGTGGAGAGAGCGGTCAGGGGATACGCTGAGATCGTGAGGTGGTTCCTCTCTAACCCCCCACATACCTCAGGTTGATGTCTCCACTTACCGAGCGGGCTTTCACGATGAACTCATGGGACAGCCCGGAGCCAACGACCCCATGAGCTTCCCTCTCATTTACACCGGTTAAATTTCCCACTCTCTCCGATAAGGAGCGTATATTCTCTAACCTCACGCTACCGCTCGTCGTGCAGGCTGTTATATTCAAGTAAACTTCGTCTTCCTTACTCAACTCTAAAACAACATCTCCACTCGTAGTACTGGCGAAGAAACCTCTCGTTCCACTCACATTGGAGTAGGTCCCGTAGGACGCGTGCACATGCCCCACTATATCTCCGCTGACCGTCTGAGCACTGCCCGAATGTTTGATCTCCACATCTAGGTTCAAGTCACCGCTGGTCGATGAGATACTCAGGCCGGCGAAGGTTCCCCTTACACTGATGTCCCCGCTGACCGTCCTCAACACCCCTTCTATCCCACTGACATCCATCTCGATGTCCCCGCTGACAGACTCCACCATCGCGGACATGATCCTACAGTCATCTGGGACGTAAATCTCCAAGTAAAGCTCCGGCTTGTATAATGGGAAGCCCACTAGGATAAGAGGCCTCTCATACTCCGTGTATAAGTGGAGCTTGGAGGGTACCCCTGAAAACCCTTTCTCATAGGATAAGGACATGCTACCCTTTATCTCCTCGACCAGGTTGGATGGGGACCTCATCTTCACAGTCAAATTGGTTCTCTCACCCCTCA
>JACXSR010000052.1:0-10153 GCA_035319845.1 Thermoproteota archaeon | reverse complement strand
ATCATCCCGAACATTAGAGGGAAGAATATTGCGGTTATTGGAGTTGGATCTAATTCCCTAATGGTGGGTAGACCGTACAGCCTGTGAGTGAGTAAACGAACGGGCCTCAGTATGGCAGGAAGTTTTACTTTAGAGGGGACTCCCTCATCATTTCTCGGTTCCTCAAACTCTAAAGCTATGTAATTACCCAACTTGTCCCTCATATTACTCTCGAATTCCTTCCTCCTAGATGAGGGAACCCAACCTGAGATGACTGCTATCTCTTCACCCACGTAGGTCATCTTCTTCAATTTCTGTAATGTGGCCCTTGGCTTTACTCTCAAAGCCAACGAAGCTAATTTCGCAGCGATATCTTTCACTTGAGAGAGTAATTTCTCGGCCTCTTCTCTGAGTCTATTTACCTCTCTCTTTTCTGTAAGCGACTTTAATTTCTCTACCTCTTCCTCCAATTTTCCTTTCTCTGAAATTATTGGTTTAGCGCTTTCTATAAGCTCCGAAACCCGCTGTTCAGCTTCGCCTGCCGCTACAGCTTTAATAGAGAGCATTTTATCCCTCAGTTTCACAAAGTTCTCCCTGACTAGAGCTACTAGTCTTTTAGCTGATTGCAGCCTCTCCCTTATGGCGCTTTCCCTACTACCAATTTCTTCCTCAAGCTCTGCTATCTGCTGAGTTACTTTCGCTATGGCTGGCTCCCTCTCTGCTAAGAGGGGACTCAGCTCCGGTACCCTTTTCATGGTGTCTCTCATTTTGTTCCAGAGCGCCTCAACTGCTTTAAGTTCGGATAGCTTGTCTCTTCTCGCCATGTATCCATCTATTTCTCTTCTTAACTCTTCGAGTAGTTCCCTCAGATCCCGAATACTTGATTTTATCTCTTTTATTTCCTCTTTTTCAGCTATCTCATCTTCGACCATGGATAGTCTAGCTTCTGCCTCTGAAAGAGACTCCAGCGCGTTCTTCAAGATCTCATTTATATCGTCAACAGACATGGAGGGGTCCAGCGTTGCATTTATGAGGGAGGATGTCCTTAACAGATCTCTATCTATCTCCAGTAGCATCCGTCCGAGCCTTAATTTTGAGGGATCTTCCTCTGTTATCTCTAAAGCTGCAGCGTAGTATTCCCTTATCTTCATTTCGAGATCAGTAAGCTTTTCTTCTAGTTCCTCCAGTCGATGAGTTCTTTCCTTTAACAGTGATTTTGCCTTCTTGGCTAATTCTAACTCCTTCTTTACTGAAAGATACTTCCCCACCACATCATCAAGCTTGGAGATCAGCTCTTTGTGGTCTTTCGTCTCCAGATCTTGTGATAAGGCATAATCTAAGATCTCGTCCATGGAGATTCCTGTCAGAGCGCTAGCTCTCTCCAAAGCTCTGATCATTTCCTCGTAAGCATCTAGATCTGGGGTCTCCAGATCCTCTGGTGGTTTAACACCAGGGAGTCCTTCTGGAGGTTCTACGTGGACATCATCGAATTCTATGAGGGCCTCTGCCATGTCGTCCACATGCAATTTGGTCGTGTAAGCGTAGAATCGGACTACCTTTTCCGGCTTGAGCATGTAGATCACCTTTCAGGTGTCTGGTAGGTCCACCTCCGTTTATTAAAAATGATTACAGGTCTTGAAGAAGCGAAGGAACATGAGGTTGCTTCTGTCGGTGGGCACCAGACCGGAGATCATCAAGATGGCACCTGTATATGATGCCCTATCGAGGATCAAGGGTGTAGAGCTGTTTCTAGTGCACACAGGACAGCATTACGACTGGGAGATGAGTGATGTATTCTTCTCCGAGCTTGGACTTGATGAGCCGGACCTCAACTTGGGTATAGGATCCGGGGACCAAGTAGAGCAGACAACTAGAGTTTTACACGAGATGGGTAAGGTCGTAGAGAACTACGAGCCCGATGCCGTCCTTTCAGTAGGTGATACGAATTCCGTACTCGGAACTGCTTTAGCTGCTTCTAAACTAGAAGTCCCATTCATACATATAGAGTCAGGGCTCAGGAGTTACGACTTCACGATGCCGGAGGAGATAAACAGAAGGGTTGCAGATCACCTCGCGTCGCTCAATTTCGCTCCCACTCCTAGAGCTTTCTCCAATCTTAATGAGGAAGGATATCCCCCAGAGAGGGTTGTGCTGAGCGGGAATACGATAGTTGACGTCGTTGATAAGATGCAGGGGGTCATCAGACGATCGAGCATCCTGAAAGACTTGGGCGTGGTGGAGGGTGAGCCCCTCATGACTGTCACCGTTCACAGGAAGGAAAATGCCGACAAGGAATACAGGATGCTGGGGATAGTGAAGGCTCTAAGGGAACTAGATGAGTTGACCATAGTATGGCCGCTTCACCCTAGAACTTACAAGAGATTGAAGGCCTTTGGCCTACTGAGTGAGGTGAAATCGTTGGAACACGTGATGCTAATCGAGCCTCTAGGTTACATAGATTTTCTGAGACTCCTATCAGCCTCGGATGTGGTGGCTACTGATTCCGGTGGTGTTCAGGAGGAGTCAGCTACCCTGAAGAAGCCGTGCATCATACTGAGGGATAACACGGAGAGACCTGAAATAGTTGAACTGGGGTTCGGCGAAATAGCAGGTGCTAACCCTTCCTCGATAGTCTCAGCTGTCAGGAGGTTCCTCTATGAGGAGGAGGTTAGGAGGAGGTTAGAGAGCCTTCCTAACCCGTTTGGGGATGGTACGGCATCTAAAATGATAGCTGAGGTCCTCTGGAGGATTTGGGACCTCAAGGCCCTGAGACATGAATCACCCCATTTCAAGGGAGGCTCACCGCATTATGTGGCTTTCAAAGTAGGGGGGAGGTCCAAGGGGATGACCGTCTCTCAATTCATGGAAATTACCGGATATGAGATCATCTCGATATACGATCCATCGGGCTTCCCCCTCCCCTTCGGTCCGAGCACTCCTCTAATGGAGGGGGAGATAGTGAGGGTAAGAGGAGATCCACCCAATTTTTCTAGGCTCGCTAAGGTAATTGGGAGGTGATGATTTGAGTCCTCTCGATCTAATGGGTATTCTCCTGATAATAATGGGGCTGGTGCTCATCGTACTGGCGCTGCTGCTGCCCTCCCGAAGGTTCGGAGATTATAGTGTGGGTGGGATAATCCTCATCGGGCCTATTCCGATAGTGTTCGGTAAGAACATTAAGACATCCCTCCTTATTGTGCTGGTCGCGATATCCCTCCTACTGATGCTGACTATGATCGTCCTCATGGGGGCATGGTCATGAGTGATATCGATGAGAAGATATTCGTCAGGGTGTTCCTCGTCTTCATGGGGGTATCCCTCATTATGATGGGCTTCATGGCCCTGATGGTGTCTCACTCAGCTGAAACCGGTTCCGGCGGTTTTGTGGTTATAATCGGTCCCTTCATATTCGCTGCTGGAGAGAACATTCCCCTCCACATCACCGTGGCGCTCGTCCTGATATCGCTAGCTTTAATTCTGGCGCTCATCTACGTGGTCAGAAGATGGATGGGGGGCTTGGAATGGTAGAGATATTCCTGTCACTCGATCTAACGTCTTTGAGTGAGGCCCTCAGGATAGCTGGGCTTGCGGTGGAGGTGGGTTTCAGGGAGATCGAGGTCGGTACTCCCTTGATAAAGGCAGAAGGAATGAGATCGGTGAGAACACTCAGGGAGAGATTTCCCGAGGTTAAGCTGTTCGCTGATACTAAGACAATGGACACCGGGTACTTAGAGGCGGATCTTGCCTTCTCCTCTGGAGCCGACTTAATGAGCGTGATGGCCGTATCGCCGGATGAGACCATTAGAGAAGCAGTTAGAAGAGCCGAAGAATCTGGGGGAGAGGTGTTGGTGGACACTCTAGGTCTCAGAGACGTGGTACCTCGCTTGAGGAAGCTTATAGAATTTGGCATACACAGGATATGTTTACATAGGGGAGTGGATGAGGGGGTATTCTCCGAGTACGAGTTGCTCGACTCCGCCAAAGAGTTAGGAGTCAAGATAGGCGTTGCAGGGGGTATAAATGAGTCCACTATAGGGCAGGTAGTTAGAAGAGCCGATTTCGTCATGGTGGGTAGGGCGATAACCAAATCTAGTGACCCGAGAAGCGCGGCCATTAGGATTCTGAGGGAAGCGGGGATCTTAGCCTGATCTCCTCCTTCTCCTCCTCTTCCCAGTTAGTCTCCTCTTTATAGCCTCGGTTTCAACCTTGGCTAGCTCGGCCATGAAATCTTCGTCTAAATCGCCTCGCCTCGACAGCAGCCACTCGATGTCCATGGGATCTACCCCCCTAGCAGCCATTGCGACTACAGCTGGCAGTCCGTACCTCTCTGTAAGTGAGCCGAGTTCATAGACCCTATTAGCCAGTTCCCAATTAGGTACAGATGGTCTTCCCCTCCTCTTAGATTCTTCCACATACTCCTTGGCTTCAGAAGCCCAATAACCGGAAAGTGCCGCAATTCTGCTGCTTCCGCACACAGGACATCTAGGTACTTTTCCTAGGTCCAGAAGGCTCGATATCGAGGTATCCATGCTCCATCTCCAGCAGTTAGAACAGATCAATGTAACCTGCTGTGAGAGTATTCTGTACTTGAAACTCTCCAGCAGCCTCTTACTTAATTCCGATGGAGGTATTATCTCTAAGGGGAGACCTGATCTTTCCAGCCCCAGTAATGACAGGGGACTTGGGCCTGGTTTTTCGGATGTGATTACCTCTATCCTCCCGAGGGATATTGATGTCAACAAGTCTAACGTCCCATCCACATCGAAGTCCTTTGTGAGGGACTCTCGGAGAGCCTCCTCGTAAACGGGGGTACCTTCATAGGCCTTGGCTAGCTTGGCCAAGCTCATAATTCTAGAACTCGCCGTATCCCTTATCAGACCCATTCTTTTGGCTACATGAAGCAGTCTGATCCTGAAGAATGAGCTGTCGGCTACTGCCTTCACTAGAGCCTCTCTGCCCTCCTTAGAGAGGCGATTCAGGGCCTCAGTCACGACCTCCTTACTCACACCCATTATCACTATCCTGTAGGGATCCTCGGCCACCCTCACAGCGACCCTGAAATCCTTGGAGATCATAAAGGATATCCCTCTTCCCAGCGTCCTGTTCACTAAGCTACCTTGGGTTGAGTGTATCACAACGCCTGACCCTGATATCCCCTCTATAACGATCCTACGATCGGTGGGAAGCGGATAGCCCTGCTTCACATGATCTATCAAGGTAGCTAAAGCTCTTCTCACGTCTTCTGGTCTAGTTGAGGGGTAATCCTTCACTAGCCTGTCCACGAGCTCTTCCGGTGAGCCTCTATACATGGTCTCCTCCAAGAGCCTTCTAATGCTTCCTACTTCCATGGCCGTTTCCCTCGCTACGGGTAACTGCTCCCCCACCCAGCTCGGTATAGCACCGATGGGGTCGAAGACCTGCTCTACGAAAATACGACCGCCTTCTATCCTCTTGACTTTCCAGACCGACCCCCTGAAGACGAACTTGACGCCGGGAAGCAGGTACTCTAAGACAAAGGTCTCATCAAGCTGGCCTATGTAGAATCCCGTGGTATCGTCTATAACCGGGTAAGAGGTGGTGTCGGGTATCGTCGAGATGTTTGAAAAGAAGTACTCATGCGCTAGCCCACCTCCGTACCTCTTGATTGTATCCTCCTCCCTATCATACCAGATGATCCTAGGCCAAGCCTTGGACATGAAGGAGAAGATCTCCCTGACCTCATCAGCTGTTATCTCCCTGTATGGCCAGGACTTCTTGGCCATATCCACCAGATCCAGTATTGGAATGGATCTCTCACTTAGGAGGAGCCCTATCGTGCTGTGATAAAGCACATCGTAGGACCTCTCCAGAGGTCTCAACTCCTCCAAGTTCCCTGAGAGCGCTCTCTTGGCTAGGACTATTGACTCGAGATAGTCATCGGGATCTTGGGCCACTATCACACCTCTAGCCACCCTGCCTGGACCGTGTCCAGATCTACCTACCCTTTGAAGCAACTTCATCGCCTGCCTAGGAGAACCGTACTGGACTACTAAGTCTACGTAACCTACATCTATCCCTAGCTCCAATGAACTCGTGCTAATCACCGCGGAGAGCTCTCCCCTCTTGAGAAGAGATTCGCTCTCCACTCTAGCGTCTTTTGACAGTGAACTGTGATGCACATGTATCTTTAGCTCCTCAAACGCTTTCTTCATCCTGTAACCCAGGGCTTCTGCCATAGATCTGGTGTTCGTGAAGACTATAGCGGATCTAGCCCCCCTTATCAAATCCGCTAGCAGCCTAATTCTAGCTATCACCCCCGGCTCTAAAAGCATGGTCTTGGACAGCTCTATATCCCTTTGAGACGGTTCCGGAAAGACCACCGAGATCTCCATTACCCTACTTTCCCTAGAGTAGGCGATTTTTCCTTGTCTCCTGTAGGAGAAATACTCTAGGGCCATCGTGGGATTGCCTAAGGAGGCTGAGAGCATTATCCTCTGGAACCCCTTTCCTCGTATTCTCTCAAGTCTCTCCAAGGACAGCGATAGTTGAGCGCCTCTTTTATCATCTAATAACTCATGAACTTCGTCTATGATGACATATTTCACGTTTCTGAGCCATTTCGAGATCTTAGGGCCTGACATTATGATTAGGAGTGTCTCTGGAGTTGTAATGAGTATGTGAGGGGGTGATCTCGATTGCTTGGCCCTCTCCGCCTTGGAAGTATCGCCATGTCTCACTCCGACGCTGAAACCGCATCTAGATGACCAGTAGGTCACCCTTTCCTCCAGATCTCTATTTAGGGCCCTTAAAGGGGTTACATATAGGGTGATGAATCCTTCTCCAACTTCTTCTCTCTTCATCATTGCGAGGACAGGCCAGAGGGCTGCCTCAGTTTTCCCTGCTCCAGTGGGAGCTATCAAGAGGGCATTTTTACCTGAGAGAATTAGTGGGATTGCCATCTCCTGTATCTCCGTTAGTCTCTCGATTCCCCTATCTTTCATAGCTGATTTTAGGCAATCAGGTAATAGATTGGTGAGATCTTCGTCTGTCATTCAAATATTTCACCATTTTAATCTCTTTCGAGACTCCTCAAGTTAACGAGAGGGCTGGATAGATTGATAAGCTTTTTTAACTCGGTTATCGACCCTAACATGGGTAATCCCAGCGACAAGTTCTGAGAGACCCAGTAAAAGAGGTGATATGTATGGCCGTCGCAGGTGGCGAGGGAGCTGGAGCGATCCCCGTTCTCATATTGAAGGAAGGAACCTCCAGAACCAAGGGTAGAGAAGCCCTGAGATTGAATATAACTGTAGCGAAAGCCATAGCGGATACCATAAGGACTTCCCTCAGCCCTAAGGGCATGCAGAAGATGCTCGTCGATCCCTTCGGGGATGTGATAATCACGCACGATGGTGCCACGATAATGAAGGAGATAGAGGTTGAGCATCCTACCGCTAAGATGATGGTGGATCTAGCGAAATCTCAGGAGCAAGAGGCTGGGGACGGCACCACCACGGTAGTTCTCTTGGCTGGTGAGTTATTGGCCAAGGCCGAGGATCTATTGGACTTGGGTATACATCCCACGGTAATAATTTCTGGATATAGAAAGGCCGCGGAAAAGGCGGTAGAATATCTGAACGAAATAGCTATCAAGGTCCCGTGGAATGACAAGGAGCTGCTGAAGAAGATAGCTAAGATAGCAATGAGCAGCAAGTCGGCCAGGGTGGCACTCGATTACTTAGCTGATCTTGTCGTCGATGCTGCTCTGCAGGTCGTAGAGGAGAGGGATGGTAAGAGGATCGTGGATCTTGACAACATAAAGCTGGAGAAGAAGGAGGGTGGTTCTCTGTTCGATACTAAGCTCATCAGAGGCATCGTGATAGACAAGGAAGTAGTGCATCCTAGGATGCCTAGGAGAGTGGAGAACGCCAAGATAGCTCTCATAGAGAGCGCTCTTGAGATAAAGAAGCCTGAACTCTCCTCCAAGATCAGAGTGACCTCACCTGCTCAGGTAAAGGAGTTCTTGGATCAGGAGAAGCAGATGCTGGCTGAACTGGTGGAGAAGATAGCCGCGACCGGAGCAAACGTGGTGTTCTGTCAGAAGGGTATCGATGATGTTGCTCAGCACTTCCTAGCGAAGCACGGCATACTGGCTGTCAGGAGGGTGAGGAAGTCCGACATGGAGAAGCTTGCTAAGGCCACCGGGGCCAAGATAGTGGTTAATGTTAAGGAGATAACGGAGAAGGACCTCGGTTACGCAGAGCTCGTTGAGGAGAGGAGGGTCGGAGAGGACAAGATGGTCTTCGTCGAGGGATGCAAGGATCCTAGGGCTGTCAGTATCCTGATAAGGGGTGGAGAGAAGCAGGTCATAGACGAGGCTGAGAGGAACCTTCACGATGCTCTTAGCGTTGTTAGGAACGTTATAGAGGATGAGAAGATAGTCGTCGGGGCTGGTGCCGCTTGGACGGACTTGGTGCTCAAGCTCAGGGATTATGCGGTCCAGCTTGGTGGGAAGGAGCAGAATGTAGTCGAGAAGTTCGCTGAAGCCCTTGAATCCATACCCAAGACTCTGATAGAGAATGCCGGCCACGACCCGATCGTCAAGCTTGCGGAGCTGAGGAAGGTGCACGCCGAGGGTAAGAGGGAATACGGCTTCAACATATACACGGGGGCGGTGGAGAACATGTACGAGAAGGACATAATAGAGCCCGAGAGGGTGATCAGGAGGGCAATAGAGTCCGCAGCCGAGTTCGCAACCACCGTGCTCAAGATCGATGACATAATAGCTGCCGCTGGTAAGAAGTTCGAAGGTGGTAAGGGCAAGGGTGAGGAGTGAGGTGACAGCTAATAGCGATCTGCTGGGTCCTAAGAGGCTCACCAAGTTTGAGCGGATCAGGATAATATCTATCAGGGCCCAGCAGATCGCAGCTGGCTCCCCCCTATTTTTAGATGAGAACGAGATACCTGAGGGCTTGACCGATCCAGTTGAGCTAGCGAAATTGGAGCTGGAGAAGGGAAGACTGCCTCTCATATTGGAGAGGAGGGAAGGGGAAAAGATCTCCCTCCTAGATGTTAGGAAGCTCCTGAAGCGAGAGTAACTTTTTTAATTGCTGAGTGGTGAGTCAGACACAGCTCGCCCTCCAGGCTCCCCAGTGAAAGAGGCGGGCCTACCGAAGATAGAGAGGTGATACGCATGGTGGCTGAAGAGGGAATCGTCTATGTTGGTAAGAAGCCTGCTATCAACTACGTTATGGCTACTACCCTCCAGATAAACCGAGGCGTGAAGAAGATCGTGCTGAAGGCCAGGGGCAGATCCATATCTAGGGCCGTCGATGTGGCCGAGATAACTAGGCTCAAGTACTTCCCTGGCAAGATCAAGATAACTGACCTCAGGACTGGCACTGAGGAGATCATCGACGAGAACGGTAGCAGGAGGGACATAAGCGTAATAGAGATCGAGCTCACCCAGGTGTGAGCCCGGGGGGAGATAACCCCCTCTAATTTTTGGGTAAATTTCTTATTGCTTCCCGGCCGGTAGGACCGATCGACATGGGTCAGGAGAGGAAACCCCATTTCTGGCTGGACAAAATAGCTAGGGACATAGTAGAGAGGGAAGAACGGCTTGGAAGGAAGCTTGATGTTTTGAGGGTGGAGTCAGGGATAGGAGCCAGCGGTTTTCCTCATATAGGTTCTGTGGGGGACTCACTAAGGGCATATGGGGTTAAGTTGGCTCTTGAGGAGTTAGGATACAAGAGTGAATTGATTGCATACAGCGATGACAGGGATGGGCTGAGAAAGGTACCCGCGGGAGTACCCGAGGAATACTCGAAGTACTTAGGAATGCCTGTGAGTGAGATCCCCGATCCTTGGGGGTGCCATTCCAGCTACGGGGAGCATATGAGCTCCATGTTGATAGATGCTCTGGAGAAGTTGGGCATAGAATTCACTTTTATCTCGGGGACTGAGGCCTACAAGTCTGGATTGCTGGATGAACAAGTCTCTAAATTGTTGGAGAATAACGATAAGGTCGATAAAATAATCAGGGAAGAAGTTGGATCGAGTAAACCTGAGGGATGGGTCCACTACTGGCCTAGATGCGAGAGGTGTGGCAGAATATACACAACTAGGGTGTTGAAGGTCATTCCGGAGGAAGGGAAGGTCATATATGCCTGTGATCAGGAGTTCAAAGGGATAA
>JACXSR010000183.1:0-10399 GCA_035319845.1 Thermoproteota archaeon | reverse complement strand
TAGCCGAGTTCGCCTTCCACTTGGCGAAGAGCGAGGGAAGGGGAAGGGTTACCGCCGTCCATAAGAAGAATGTGCTGAAGTTGAGCGATGGCCTCTTCTTGGAGGAGTTCTACGGGGTCGCCTCCAAGTATCACGGGATCGAGGCCGACGACTACATAGTGGATGCGGCCGCATACAGGCTGGTGAAGGTGGACGACCCCTTCGATGTGATGCTGCTACCCAACCTCTACGGAGACATACTGTCGGATGTGGCTGCCGGAGTCGTGGGGAGCCTAGGGTTATGCGGTTCAGCTCAGATAGGGGAGAGATACGCTGCCTTCGAGCCCATTCATGGGACTGCCGAGGACATAGCCGGCAGGGGCATAGCTAACCCAATAGGAACGATCTTAGCGGCCTCTATGATGCTTGAATGGCTGGACGCAGGGTTTAGGGGGCTCGGGGATGTCGGGAGGAGGCTGAGGGAGGCCGTCGATGAGGTGGTGGGCGAAGGGATTCTGACGCCCGACTTGGGCGGGAGTGCGAGCACCCTCGATGTGGCGGAGGCGGTGCTGGAAAGGATGTAGCTGCTTGCGGGTTGACACGGGTGTACAGGTTAAAAAAGTAGGTGGGCAAGTTCATATGCCTAAGTAGGCCTTTCTGACCTCGTCCATCCCCAGTAGCTCTTTTGCAGGTCCATGCAACACTATCTTCCCGGTCTCAAGTATGTAGGCCCTATCTGATACATCCAGCGCGGCTTTTGCGTTCTGTTCCACCAAGAGAATTGTAACACCCTCATCCCGAAGTTTCCTGACAGTTCCGAATATCTCCAAGACCAACTTTGGAGCGAGTCCCATGGATGGTTCGTCCATCATGAGGACCTCCGGCCTGCTCATCAGCCCCCTAGCTATGGCGAGCATCTGCTGCTCCCCACCGCTCATCGTCCCGGCTAGCTGGGTCCTCCTCTCCTTGAGTTTGGGGAAGAGGGTGAACACCCACTCGAGCGTGTCGTGAAACTTATCCCTAGCCCTCTTAGTGTAGGCCCCCATTTCCAAGTTGTCTAGGACCGTCATCTCCGGGAAGAGCTGCCTGCCCTCCGGTACCAAGGCCAGACCCATCTCCACTCTCTTGTTGCTGGGAAGCTTCGTGATATCACGGCCGTTGAACTCGACCTTGCCACTGAAAGGCTTCAATAGGCCCGAGATCACCCTGAGTGTGGTCGTCTTTCCGGCTCCGTTGCTGCCTAGCAGACTCACTATTTCTCCCTTGTCCACGGAGAGGTCGACATCCCAGAGGACCTGGAGGTCCCCGTACCCCGCGTTTATCTTCTGAAGTTCTAGGAGCATATCGATCACCTCACACCTGGATCGGTTCCCCTAGGTAAGCCTCGATCACCTTCGGATCCCTCGAGACTTCCTGGGGGCTGCCCTCTGCGAGCTTCGCGCCCCTGTGAAGGACGAACACCCTGTCTGATATGCTCATCACCGCCTTCATCACGTGTTCCACCATTATTATGGTGAGTCCCCTCTCATCCACAAGCTTCCTTACCAGCTTTACGACATCCATCATCTCCGACGGGTTAAGCCCCGCTACGAGTTCGTCCAGCAGTAGGAGATCTGGGCCCGTGGAGAGCGCTCTCGCCAGTTCCATCAGCTTCCTCTCCACTATGTTGAGGGCCTTCGCCTCCACATCCGCCTTGTCCTTCAACCTAACGTACTCCAGCCAGTCCATGGCTATCTCCCTAGCTTCAGTCCTAGATGCGGCTTTCCTGCCGTACATGGCTGCTGACATGACGTTTTCGAGTACGGTGAGTCTGCCGAAGGGTTTAGGTATCTGGAAGGTCCTCGCTATTCCCCTCTTCACTATCAGGTGGGGTCTAAGCCCCGTTATCTCCTCTCCCCTGTAGAAAACCTTCCCCTCCTCCGGCTTGTAGTAGCCCGTGATCACGTTAAATAGCGTGGTCTTTCCGGATCCGTTGGGTCCTATCAGTCCGAGGAGCTCGTTCTGCTTCACTGTGAGGCTCACCTTGTTCAGAGCGACTAGGCCACCGAACCTCTTCACCACATCTTTTACCTCCAGCATATCACTTCCCTCCCTTTCCACGGCTCATCCATTTCCTCCTCACAAGCCCGTAGATCCCTCCAGGGACCATGACCACGACGACCAGTAGCACAACACCGTAGAGTATCAAGCTGAGGCCGGCGATCATCCCTCCGAAGATGGCGTTCAGGTACAGGGAGAGGGGTACTAGAATCAGCGCGCCTATCAACCCACCGTATGGAGTCCCTGCTCCCCCGACAACGTCTATCGCGGCTATCTGGGTGGAATACTCGAGTTTAACTATTATGTCGGGCCTGATGAAGTGGATCCACTGGGCGTAGATGGTTCCCCCTATGCCTGTGAGGAAGGCGCTGATCGCGGCCCCGATTACCTTCGTCCTGTAAACATTAATGCCCACGCCCTCCGCCGCCTCCTCGTCCTCCCTTATAGCGACCAGACCTATTCCGAACTTGGATGCCTCGAACCACTTGAGGAAAAGAAGGCCCGCGATCATCAGCGCGAACATCAGGTAGTAGTAGTGAGCTTGACTCTCGAATAGCATGTATTCGGGCCCGCTCTTCGTTATCAAGATTCCAAGGGGACCCCCGGTTATGCCCTTAAAGTAAAGCAAGAGGAGCTTGACCAACTCTGCAAAGGCTATCGTGCCCAGCGCGAAGAAGGGTCCCCTCAGTCTCAGAGAGGCGAATCCTACCAGCGCGCCCGCGGCACCGGCCACCAAACCGGCGGCCCACATACCTATCCAAGGGGATATCCCGTAGCTCTCCAAGAGGATTGTGGAAGTGTAAGCTCCTAGAGCGATAAAGGCCGCATGTCCTAAGGAGAATTGTCCACCATAACCTCCGATGACATCCCAGCTCATCGCCAGGAACGCCCAGAGATAAGCCTGCATGAGGATGGATACCATAAACTCGTCGGCGAATAGGGGGAAGATCAGGGCTGCGATCAGCAGAACGGCTATCACTAGCCATTTCCAAGTGAACTTGAATTCCATCTCAGACCCTCCTCAAGGCCTTCCCGAAGAGTCCCTGCGGTCTCAGAAGCAGTACAGCCAAGAAAACCACGTAAACTAAGATCTGTCTGAACGCGTTGGAGAAAACTATGGTGCCGAGGCCCTCAGTGACCCCTATTATGATGCCCGCAAAGATCACGCCGTAGATCGTACCGAGGCCCGCGAATATCACAACGACGTACGAAGCTATGTCCCACACGTAGCCCGCTAGAGGCCTTATATTCGGATAGAATGTCGCCACGAGTACTCCGGCCATTCCAGCCAAGGCCACACCCAGGCCGAAGGTCATGAGCCTTATCTTCGGCACATCTATCCCAACTACCCTCGCCCCGACGGGGTTCTGGGAGACGGCCCTTATGGCCTTCCCTATCCTCACCCTCTTGAGGAACTGATCAACTGCCACTATAGCCACTATGGAGACGGCGAAGGCTATAGCTTCGGCCACGCTCGTCCTTATGCCGAACACCTCTATGTAGGTACTCTTGTACACGTTCTGGAATGATCTAGGGCTGGGGGACCAGAGGATGAGGGCTAAACTCTCTAGAATAACAGATATGCCCAGCGTGGTGAGCAATGTTGCCTCATGACCGCCAGGCTTCTCAACAACAGGTTCTATCGCTATTACATGGGTGACCATACCCAACAGGCCTAGGAGGATGAAAGCAACTATGGCAGCGATGTAGGGGTCAATGCCGAAGAGGGTGACCGTCCAGAAAGCGGTATACATACCTACCATGAGGAAGTCTCCGTGCGCCCAGTTCACTGCCTTCATGACTCCCCAGATCAGCGAGAGTCCCAGAGCAGTGAGCCCGTAGACGCCTCCCAGTATGGCATAAGATACCAGTAGCTGCGTGTAGGCGCTAAATTCAACCATGGGGGTTCACCTCCCAAGAAAAGAAAGGAAAATTGGGGGGAAATGGAGATCAGCCCCAGCCTGGCGCTGGGAACACGGCCTTCACTGGAGCGAATTCTATCGGCCAAACAACTCTGAACTTCCCATCGAGTATCTGGGCCATTGCTACGGCAGCTTCTGGGTTCTGGTGGTTTGGCACTGTCAGATCTACACCCCAAGGCATGAGCGGTAACTCACCTGCGGGTATCTTGATGGTCTCGAGAGCATCCCTTACAGCCTTCCTGAATGCCTTTATGTCACTCGGATTGGCTCCAGAATCCAAGGCCTTCTGAATAGCCACAGCCAGCACATAGGTACCTACATAATTGAGGGCGGAGCTGCCGACCATGTCCCTTCCATAGAGCTTCTTAAAGTCCTCGTTTATCCAAGCCCACTTGGCCAGAGCCTTGGAGTTCAGGAAGTCGGGCTGCCACTCGGTCTGGGTGTAGGCGTAGTTGGCATCGGCGCCGAGCTGCTCGATGAACTCCACCCTAGTCTGTCCACCGGCACCAGCACCCACATATGCCTTCGGATACCAGTTGAGCTTCTTCATGGTCTGCACGAAGAGTACGGCGTCCTTCAGATAGGCCACGTGGAACACTATGTCGGGATTCTCGGCCTTGAGCTTGGCGACCATATCGTCCATGCTCGTTATCTCCTCAGCTGGGTAGCTCTCCTCGTGAACAATCTTGGCGTTCGGGAAGAACTTGTTCAGGTATTTCTTCAGTCCCTCGGTGGTGGTGACTCCGAAGTCTGAGTTCTCGTATATGAGAGCCACGGATTTAACCTCCACGCCGTTGGCCTTAGCGATGTCGGCCATAGCCCAGAGAGTGTCGTAAGCGTACTTGCTGGCGTTGGCGCAGGTCCTGAAGACGTACTTCCATCCCTGAGCGGTGATCTTGTCGGACACGGACTCAGGTACCACGTATGGTAATCCGATCCTCTCAGCCTCGGCCGCCGACGGGTAAGTGACAGCCGAGTTGTAAGCACCTATTATCGCGACCACTCCCTCCTGAGCGAGCCTCCTCAACTCAGTGACAGCCACATCCTGCTTCGTCTGAGTATCCGCGATCACGAGCTTCATGGTAAACTTGATATTCGGGTACTTGCTCTGATTTATGTGGAGAGCTGCTAGCTGAATTCCTCTCAGGTCCTCCTGACCGGAGAAAGCCGAACCTCCCGATAAGGGGAGCAGAATACCTACCTTAACCTCAACCTTCTTAGCAGGGGCAGTTGTGGTCTGAGCTGGCTGGGAAGTCGTGCCAGCCACCGTCTTCGTGACGGTGACGGTCTTCTCCACCATTTTCGTGGTGGTGACGGTCTTAACCTGACCCGGGCCTGCCGCGAAATACCCTATCAGTAGACCCACAATCAGTAACACGATAGCCAAGATCCATGTCTTCGAATCCATTAGGGTAACACCCCCTAAGGTGTTACCTTGACGAGATTCGATAAAATATAAAGCCTCTCCTACAGTAGATCCCAGATAACATTCAATATGAGCTGAAAACGGAGAAAAACGTTTTTCTTATGGGTGAATAAAGGCCATATACCCCGGTCAATTTACCTTGTATGGCCATATAACGAAATTAAATTTACTCAGGGAAATTCGTCGTAAAAAAGTCAATTGATAAGTCCGAGATTCGTATCGACGAATAGCGATAAAAAGTAAAAAATTGTTAGTGTTAGGCTGACGAGGATCATCCCTTCTCTACAGTAGTGAGCGCTTCGTCGATGGCATCTATCGCACGATCTATTTGCTCTTTAGTGATCACGAGTGGTGGATTTATCCTGATTCTGGATCCCGTCCATCCCGGTGGGCCTATTATAACCCCCTTCTTCCTGAGCTCTATCCTGAACTTAGCCGTCTCCTCCACAGCGGGCTCCTTCGTCTCCCTATCCTTGACGAGTTCAAGACCTATGAGTAACCCCTTACCATCCACCTCCCCTATGATCTCATGCTTATCCATGAGCTCTCTGAGCCTCTTGAGCATGTATTCTCCGTTCCTCGCTGACTTCTCCACCAGATTCTCCTCCTCGATCACCTCTATAGCGGCGAGGGCCGCGGCCATGGCGAGGGGATTGCCCCCGTAGGTGGAATAGTGATCGAGCGGTTTGAATGCCGTACCCACCTCCTCACTGGCTATCGCTGCGGAGACTGGAAAGCCGCCTCCGAGGGCCTTGGCCATGGTCATTATGTCAGGTTCAACTCCGAAGTGCTCTATGGCGAACAGCTTGCCGGTCCTGCCGAAACCGGTGATAACCTCATCAGCGATAAAGAGGATGTCGTATTGGTCGAGAATATTCTTTACTATCCTGAAGTAGTCCGGTGGGGGAACTATGTTCCCAGCGGTTCCTTGAATGGGTTCGGCTATGAAAGCAGCGATCTCCTCTGGAGCAGCGTATTTCAGGGCGTCATCGAGCATTCTGGCGCATTGGAGGTTGCAGCTGGGATATTCCAGGCCGAGGGGACATCTGTAGCAGTAATAGTTGGGGAGGTGCATCACTCCGTATGGGAAGGGGCCCATGCTCTTCTTGTACTTCGAGAAGCCAGTCAGGGTCCTCGGCATGTGAGTCCTGCCGTGGAAGGCCCCCCACAGGGCAATGATGCCCGGCCTTCCCGTGGCCCTCTTGGCAAGGAGAGTAGCCGTCTCAACAGCCTCAGCCCCAGAATTTATGAAGAAACTCCTCTTAAGCTTGGGAGGAGTTATTTCAGCGAGTTTCTTGGCAAGAAGAGCCTGAGGCTCGTTATAAAAGTCGGTCGCGACGACGAAAACCTTCTCAAGTTGTTCCTTTACCGCCTGAATTATCTTGGGATGGGAGTAGCCCTGGGAGGCAACAGCATGCATGGCATGAAGATCTATGTACTCCCTCCCATCCATATCCCTGAGAATAGCTCCCTTACCTGATTCTATGACCACGGGATCGTCCTTCCACCATCTAGCCACATTAGTCATCATATACTGGTCGGAAAATCGGATGACCTCCTCCCTAGAGAGTCTGCCCATGGGAATCACTTGAGCCTAGCGGCTGGCCAATAAAATAAAGCCTTAACCTATGATCTCATTTTTCCATGAGAGGTTTCCAAGAGTACCTATATTTCTGAAGCCAGTACATTACAGCTCAATTATGAAGGAATTTGTCCGCAAATTCGCGCCTCATGGAACTCCCTGAACGAGATACGCCACTCGGAAAAAGGTGGGCTGGGGGGAAGAAAGGTCAGCCCCTACCGTAGGTGCCCATGAGCTGGGTCTGGGCCAGTACATGACCCTCCATGGCTTTGAGTACATCTCCCTTCCTCGCTCCCGGGGGCAAGTCTAGAGTGGAGTCGAGGGCATACAGTTTGAAGAAATACCTGTGAGGCTTCCCAGGCGGGGGGCAGGGACCACCATAACCTACTTTCCTGAAATCGTTGATTCCTTGCAGACCGAACTCGGTTTCCTTCCGCTTGGGGACGCCCTCAGGTAGCGAGCTCAATTTGCCAGGTATGTTATAAATTACCCAGTGGGTGAACGTGCCGATCGGCGCATCCGGATCCTCCACTATCAGGACATAACTCATTACCCCCTCGGGCTGACCCTCCCATCTCAGGGGAGGGGAGATATCATCCCCGTCGCACGTGTATTTGACGGGGATCCTCTCCCCGTTTGCGAACACGGACTTCAAGGTGAAGGACAAGCTCCCACCTCCACCGGCATGATACGAAGGTGTCTTCGTTTCTATGGTTTTCTGAGGGCTTAAAGTAGTCCCTAATATCAGGAGAACGACACCAAGAACTACAAGTGCTGCCACTATTATTAGAAGCGCCCTCATCACCCTTTATTCGAGGACTTAGGAGAAAAAGTTTCCCTACGGGATTTCAGGAGGGAGATGGCCCAATCTCTCAACTCGGAGTAATCTCTTATCCACCTAGGTATTTTCCCTTGACGTCTCATTCTTCCCAATTCCCTGCCCAGTTTATCCTCGCTGATCCCGAGATCTGCAGCCGCCTCTCTGAATCCTTCCGTGAGGGCAATGGCCCTCAGTATTTCCAGATCGGTGGGTTCCAGCTCAGGAGGATTCATTATGGTGGGTAGGACTTCCATCAATGCCCTTCTAACCTCTTCCCTGACGATGGATCTCAGCTCCTCGGGATCCGATAGGAAAAGGTCCTCCATTACTATGACCTCCACGCCCAGTTCCCCAGCCAGAACCTCTGCAGAAGGATCAGCATAACCTCTACAGACAACTAGAGGTCTTGCATTGACCAAAAGAGAATTGACGTAAACCTGTCTCACTCCTCCAACATCCAGCTTGCCGCTCTTGACCTCTACCGCGAAAAGCTCACCGTCCTTGGAGGCCATCAGATCGATATCGCTTATTTCGAAACCGCCCCTCCTTATCGGTATCCTCTCCCCTACGATCTCGAATCCCATCGATCTTAGGATCGCTTTGGCCGCGCTCATCGAGCTCCTCAATTGAGATCACTTCCTCAGGGCAACGAGCCCCTTACCCGGCTCCACATCGAAGGTCACCCAGTCCGGCCTGTGCCTAGATCCGCTCATTCTTCTGACCCTCATCTGCTTCACTAAAAGTTCTTTTATCACCTCGGGGTTGAATCTGAGGTCCAAGACCCCATCGGAAGCCACCTCCAGTACGTACCTGAAATCGTCGAAGAATCCGAAGTGGAAGGTGTATATCACGGGGATCATGTAGTGCTTGCTCACCACAGCCTTCATAACCTTCATGAGATCTAGGAGGGATGATGGATCCGGCGTTATCGTCAGAAATTCCGTCAGTGAATCTATCAGGACAATCCCCCTTCCTTCCATGCCCTTGGCATCCCTCTCAATCTGATCCCAGAAGGTGTCGAGGTTCCTAGGATCCTCGACGCTCACTATTCCCTTTGCCCCGTTCAAGGCCCTGTTTAAATCCCCAGGCAGCTCAATACCCTTCTCCCTGAGTCTGTAGGAGAAGCAGTCGAGGAATTCGAGGTCTCCCCTCCTCACGTAGTCCATGATGTCGAATCCGAGAGCGGAGAAATTCATCAGTCTGGAGGCCGGCGTGTCCTCCAGCAGGACTAGGAGGACTCTATCACCGCGTTTAAGAGCTCGGTATGCTATCTCATTCAGCAAAACACTTTTTCCAGTGCCCGTCTCCCCGAAGACGCCTATAAGGCTGCTCCTTAGAACTCCTTGCGGTAGAAGTAAATCTAAGGGCTCTACACCGAATCTAAACCTCTCCGGTTCCATATCGATCAAGAATAGGCTGGCCATTCCCGTATAATGTTTCTGGACCGGATCCGCGCAAATGCTTATAAGTAAGGTAAGTAATATCTTACTCGGGT
Organism: Thermoproteota archaeon; assembly: GCA_035319845.1. Lineage (GTDB taxonomy): Archaea > Korarchaeota > Korarchaeia > Korarchaeales > Korarchaeaceae > Korarchaeum. The sequence continues at coordinate 1,135 of JACXSR010000183.1, read as the reverse complement.
AAGATGTATATGAACAAGTGCGTTGCAATCCTCTTGATAATGCTCCTGATTGGCGGTTTACCCGTAATGGCGGCCCCAACTCCGAAGAGTCTACCCAAACCTGAGGGACCGCCGGGTCCCGAACCCTCCTCGCTGGCAGGATCGACCGGTCCTTCCCCGCCCAGCGATCTCCCTCCCCTACCACCCGGGCCCGACTGGGGGCCCATCTTCGGACCCTTACTTAGTACAATCATAGTAATCGCCGTGATATTGGTGGCTCTCTACTTGCTCAAGGAGCTGCTCGGGAGATCCTCTCCCAGCTCCTCGAGATCAGGTACCGATGAGGACTTCACTTCACTGATGAAAGATCTTTTAGAGGAGATCAGGAGCTTAAGACGGGAGATAAGAGAGCTAAGGGAAGAAATGAGGGAGTGAAGGTTTATTGAGCGAGATAGAGGTGGAGGGGGAAATAGAAACTTTATCCTCCCTGATGAAGGCCCTGTCCAACCCGTTAAGGCTCAAGATACTTGCCCTCTGTTCGTTAAGGAGGAGGAGCAATAGGGAGCTCAGAGACCTTTTAGGCATCTCCAAACCGCTACTCATCCTCCATTTAAAGGAGCTTGTCAGGAAGGGACTGCTCTTGGTAGAGACGGAGATAGATGAGGGGAGGGCCCTCATTAGAAAGTATTACAGGACATCGGATTTCGATATACACCTAAACAGGGGGTTCTTCGTCAACTTGGGCAGGCGTCTCGAAGGCAGGGATCTCGGGGACAGCGATGAGGGTAACCATTAATGATTCCCAGACCAGTATTAAGGGGTGATCCCATGCCTATGGCAGAGATAACGATAGTCCCCGTTGGAGTGGGGGTCAGTGTCAGCGATTACGTTGCTGAGGCTTTGAGGGTGGTGAGGAGATCTGGTCTGAAGTACCAGCTGACCCCTACCTCCACTGTGATAGAGGGCGACCTCGACGAACTCTTCGAGGTGCTGAAGGAGATGCACGAGTCCCCATTTGCTAAAGGGGCCCCTAGAGTGGTCACTGTGATAAAGATAGATGACAGGAGGGACAAGACGATAACGATGGAGTACAAAGTAAAAGTTGTGGAGGAGAAGCTCAGGAGGGGATAGAGGGAATCCTCCTCGACTCCGTCAC
>JACXSR010000033.1:0-10413 GCA_035319845.1 Thermoproteota archaeon | reverse complement strand
TCGTCGGAATAGGTGCTAGGGTGTTGGACGGTGCAGTTGTGGGAGAGGCCGCCGTGGTGGGAGCAGGAGCCCTCGTTCCGCCCGAAAAAGAGGTGCCCCCGGCTACTCTCGTGCTTGGTATACCTGCTAAGGTGGTGAGAGAACTCAGTGAGGATGAGATAAGAAGATTCAAGAGAGAAAGAGAGATCGTCATCGAGAAAGCCAAAATCTACAGGGAAATATTCTGGAAGTTAGCCCAAGGCCCTTATAGATCTCTCGAATAGAATCACCAGGTTAGCTAGATTCTCCCCGAGATCCTCCTCTATCCTCTTTAGGAAGATATCTCTGAGCTTGTCTTGATCCAATCCGAGCTTCTCCTCCATCTGCCTGAGGTTGTATGTCGCGAGCCTCACGATATCCTCATCCTCGTCGGTGGGTGGTTTGGCCAACATGGCGCTCTTAACGAGTTCGAAGCTCTCCAAGAAGGAGGTTTTATCCGTGATAGGGAGTTCTTCCACGTAGGTCCTCGCCATTAGATCCACTATTGAGGAGATCTTCTCCTCTGGTAAGTACTCTCCGGCGAGGGACAGGGTCCTTACTGTCTCGAAAAGCGCTTGCACTACAGTGCTCATCTTGGGGGAAGATCATCACGGCATTATAAGTTCTCCTCCACATCAAACTTATTACGGGATCCGCAGGGACCTCGCCTATGGAATTAGCCCTCTTCGGCGATGTGAGGGAGCTTTGGGGCGAGGCTTTCTCCAAGCTACGTGAGAGGACCAGCTTGCCGATGAAGATCGCCGCTGACTTAGTAAATGAGGTGAAAGAAAGGGGATTGGAGAGTGTGCTGGACCTGACCGAGAGATTTGACGGGATCAGATTGACCAAGGATGAGATATACGGAGCCCCTCGTGACTACAGAGTGGATGGATTCGTGCTGGAGCCCTACGAGAGGTTGTACTCTTGCGCTGTATCACTATTAGATGGAAAGGCGTGCTCAGTTGATGGTTTCAAGACAGAGCTTGAATGGATTAAGGAAAGTGCGGTATCAGAGCCTGTGAAGAGGGTGGGTATTTATGTTCCCGGAGGAAGGCATCCCCTTCCATCCTCCTTACTTATGGGAATAGCTCCTGCTAAGGCTGCAGGAGTTGAGGAGTTCGTTGTAGCTACACCTCCAAGGAATTCCGCATTGATAGAGGGATTAGCTGCCCAGTTAGGCGTGGATGAGGTATTGAGGGCTGGAGGGATTCAGGCTATAGCTTCCCTCGCGTATGGTCTTCCAGAGGTGGACCTCGAACCAGTCGACATGATAGTGGGGCCCGGGAACTCCTATGTGACGGCGGCTAAGGCGGTTATTTCGAAGGATGTGAGGATAGATCTCCTAGCTGGACCGTCAGAGGTGCTCATTCTATACGACGGCAGTTCTCCCGTAGAATTCGTGGTTATGGACATGCTGGCCCAAGCGGAGCATGGGCCTGACTCTATCTCCCTAGCTCTTGTCACATCTAAGGAACTAGCGCTCAAACTGAGGGAGGAGCTCAGTAGATACTCAGGAGACGAGAGAATTTCTTCCTTAAGGGGGAGAGGTGGTATCTTATACGGGGATAAGAGGTCCTTGGAAAGCTTCAGCGATGCTTTCATGCCTGAGCACTTGGAGGTGATGGGTGATTTCGATGCGGGATTGGCTGGAGCTGTATTCGAGGGTGTAGGAGTGGTATATGGAGATTACGGTTACACAGGAGCGAACCACATCCTACCTACGGGAGGCACCTTGATGGAGAGGCCGGGTCTTAGTCCTTTCTCATTCTTCGAGGGATTCTCCGGGATATACGTTTACAGGCAAAGTGGAACCTTAGAGGCTCAAGCCTCGATAGCCGAGAGGGTCGCTAAGTTCGCTAGATTGGAAGGTCTGGAATACCATGCTAGGTCCGCTGAGATTAGAGGAAAAATTTATAAGGGCCCCGATGCCGGCCCCTGCAACGGGGTGACATGATGGGGGATTTAGTTCACCTCTAGGAGAGATTTCCTCAAGTTGGCAGTCGTTGGGGCTGCCGGTTTAATCGTCGGTGGTTCTGCCGGCTACTTTTACGGATCTTCTGTCTCCCAGGCTAAGATTGAGCAGGAGGTAAGCGAAGCTAGGAGAGGGCTCTCTGGAAAGGTCGCCATGTATGACTGGAGCAATAACAACAATCCCTTCGTCTTCGAACTCTTCAAGGACGAGACGGGCGTCAAGGTGATCTATGATGTGTTCGACAGCGATGATGAAGCGTTTGCCAAGCTCGAGGCGGGAGGAAGCGGCTATGACATCGTTGTGCTCACCGATAAGTATGTGAGGAACGCTATAGAGAGAGGTTACGTCAGGAAGCTCGACAAGGGGCTGATTCCCAACCTGAAGTATCTAGATCCCAAGTTCAGGGAACTTGAGTACGATCCCGAGAACAACTATTCAGTCCCATACGGTTTTGGCAGCACCGCCATAGGTCTCAATTCGGACGAGGTAAAGGATTTGAGTAGTTGGAAGCAGTTCTTCGATCCTAATTACTTGCAGAAGTACAGAAGGAAGTTCTCCATGTTGGAGGATCCGCCTGAAGTAGTATTTGCCACTAAACTCTACTTAGGGAAGGATTTAGACGATTGGAGCGATTCCACGATGGAAGAAGTGAAAGAAGCTCTAATAAATCAGAAACCATATATAGCCGGTTACTTCAGCACGGATAAGTATCTTCCAAGTTTGGAGAACGGGTCCCTGTTGGCTGCCCACGCATACAATGGAGATGTGCTCACTATGAAGTACGGCGACGGGTTCAGGAACATATCCTACCTGATCCCGGAGGAAGGGGCCATAGCTTGGATAGATAACTTGCTCGTCCCCAAGGATGCGCCCAATCCAGAAGCTGCCCAAGCCCTCATAAACTACCTCATAGATCCATTGGTAGCGGCTTATAAGACGATCTCCGTCTACATAGCGATGCCCATACCGGCAACCAAGAAGCTCCTTCCATCCGAGCTGGCAGAGGAGCCTGCTCTAATACCTCCCCCCGACCTCATGAAGAGGTTATACCTATCTCCGGTGATGACCGACGAGAAGAGGGCTAAGATCAACGATATATGGGAGCAGGTTCTCGCAGCCTAGGGTGGAAAACTTTGGTCTCAATACCGAGGGGGTTCAGAGACTTTCCCCCTCCATTTATGATCCTAAGGAAGCGGGTCATGTCGAGGATAGAGGAAGTATTCAAGCGCTACGGCTTCGATCCATTCGAGACCCCTGCACTGGAATACTGGGAGACCGTCAAGGGTAAGTTAGGGGAGGAAGCAGAAAGTCGGCTTATGTTCATATTCCCTGACTTCCTCAGCAAGGAGTGGTACACCTTGAGGTACGAGCTCACCTTCCCCCTAGCTAGGTACATGGCCATGCACCCGGAAACACCGCTACCATTCAAGAGATATCACATAGGGAGAGTATGGAGGCACGAAGAACCTCAGAAGGGTAGGTACAGGGAATTCTGGCAGTGCGATGCGGATGTGGTGGGTAGCCCTTATCCTGAGGCAGATGCCGAGGTTATAAGCTTGAACATAGAAGTCATGAGGGAATTCAATTTTAGCGACTTCTCGGTGAAGTTGAACGATAGGCGGCTCTTAACAGGAATCTTTGAGGAGGAGCTCGGTATATCCAATCCCATACCCGTCTATAGATCTATAGACAAGTTGGACAAGATCGGTGAGGAAGGGGTGAGGGCGGAGCTCCTATCTAAGGGAATGCATGAGGATCTAGTCGCTAGAGTAATGAGTCTTATCTCCAAGAGGGGAAAGTTCTCCGAAATAGCCGAGGACTTGAGCTCGATGAGAAATGAGGCCGTATCCGAAGCACTCAGACACTTAGAGGAGATTTTCTCCATAGTGGATGATGGAAGACTCGTCTTTGATCTATCACTAGTCAGAGGTCTCGAGTACTACACCGGACCCGTGTTCGAGACGGTGGTTAGGGAGCCCAGAATAGGCTCTTTGGCAGGAGGTGGGAGATACGATAGGCTGATCGGCATGTACTCCAACAAAGATGTTCCGGCTACTGGGGTAAGCGTGGGCGTAGAGCGCCTCATCGATGCGGGATTGGAGCTTGGAATCTTTAGCTTGGATGAGAGGAGCTACGTGCAGGTGTTCGTGATCAGCGTCCGGAGGGAGAGCTGGAGATACGCTTGGAAAGTAGCTGAGGTGTTGAGGAGGGGAGGGTTCTACGTTTCCCTCGATCTGATGAGGAGGAGTCAGTCAAACCAGAGGGAATACGCCCGGAAAATGGGTGCTAAGATCATGGCATTTGTGGGTCCCAGAGAGGAGGAATCAGAGACAGTTACACTCTACACGGATCAGGCTAGGACAACAGTAAGCCTCAGAGAGGTAACCGATGCCGTGAGGAAGCTCCTCTACCAATCTTAACCCTGAACTCGGTCTCCAAGGCAGCTATTTCATCCAAGATAAATCTGATGTCATTCAGGAAGGAAGGGAGCTTGGAGATTGGGACAATGGGGACCCCTGACTTGGACAGCTCAGCGCCAAAATCCAACCACGTAACGATACAAGGTACTATAAAGCCATGTCCGGGCTCAGGGCGAATATCTTCCAATAATTTTCGTTCAATAGCTTGTTTTAAGGCTATTGCTCTCTCATATTGGTGCTCAGCGGCCTCTAGTATCTTATAAACTTTAGGAGAGCCTCCTTTCGACCACATCTTGCAATCGAGGGCCAATGTCACCTCGTAGTCAGATCCCACCACATCTATCTCGTACCTCCTTCCCAGCAACGAGAATCGAACTCCCCTCTTAGTTGAGAATCCTGCTATTTGAAGTCCTCTCTCGCATAGTTCTTCAAAGCTTCTCCAATTGAGTAGCGCTATTGCTTTTTCAGGACTCACCCCGAGTTTTATAAGGAGAAAGGTCACCCCGACCGGATCATCTCTCGGATCTCCTCCTAATCCCTCTTCGAGATATACAAGTAGATCTCTTGGGATCATGTCCCATCTACCGCTCATCATGAGGTGAATATTCCTCAGTGCCTCCTCCTTCAGCTTCACGGGATGTGGAACCCCCAACGAAAATTTACATTTTATCTCGTTTTGGGTGCGGGGTGGTGAATCTTGAGGGTGTTCTCATCTATATTCTCCTTCAAGACGAGAGGGGAGGTTGACTTCATCGATATAACCGACGATGTCCGGGGAATAGTGAGGGAAAGCGGTATCAGAGATGGAATAACTGTGATCTTCGCACCTCATGCTACCGGGGCCATCATAATCAATGAGAACGATCCATCCCTGCTGGAGGACCTAAGGGATGTCCTTGAGAGGATAATTCCCCGTCGTGCCGGATATAGACATCCTGTGAATGCACATTCCCATCTTAGGTCAATCCTAATGGAACCCAGCAAGGTGCTCCCTGTAATTGGGGGATCTTTAGCGTTGGGGACTTGGCAGAGCATCCTGTGGGTGGAGGTGGATACGCATCCACGTAATAGAAATGTGATAGTTACTGTTCTCGGTGAGTAGTTGGCTCCTCCACGAATAAGGCGAATAGTAACAGGCTGAAGAGTCCGATAGATGCGCTGGCCATGAAAGACAGGGTGTAGCCTGGTAGAGAAATGCCCCCCACCTGTATGACTCGAGGTGCGAAGTCTTTGTAGAGTTGACCCCCCACTATAGGACCCAAAACTGCCCCGACATTGAACATAGCCTGAACTGTTCCGAATACTCTCCCTCTTATGTTCTTTGGGGCTATATCAGCTTGGAGTGCTCTGAACGAGGGGACATACATATTGAAAGCGATGGATCTGAGAGTAGATATTACCGTGAGACCCTCGACATCCCTAGCGGTGGGTATCAGCAAGGTCATGAGGCGTGAGAAGACTCCAGCTATCAGGATCAGTGGCTTCCTCCCAAATCTATCGCTCAACCTCCCTCCAGGGTAGGCAGCTGCTAATCCGAAGAGCCCAGAAACTGTGGTGACCACCGCTATCGCGGTGGGATCCGACGAGATGAACTGTATTATGTAAAGGCTCATTATTGGGGCTATAAACCCCATTGCGAATCCGTTAGCCAAGGCCATCACATAAATCGTATTTATGCTCCTTTTGATGGTCTTGGGGAGTTTAACCTCCAGTGTAAGCGGCTTACCCACTTCTTCAGTGAGTTTCAGCCTATCTTCCTTGAGTAACAGCGAGAAAACTATAGAAAATGCTGATATGACTGCTAATCCGATGAAAGGGAATTTAAGCGCCTGTTCAACTCCCTTTATCCCCAGAACATGTATCCCGAATTTGTAGATGCCAACGCCTATCGCTGGACCTCCAATCATCGCTAGATTTGTTAGAGTCATGTATATCGCCATGGATCTCCCTCTCATCTGGGTTGGAACGCTATCCATCAGTAAAGCCTCAGCAACAGGCCAGACCATAGCTGATGCGATGCCCTGAAGCCCCCTAATTGCATAGAGATCATAAACGTTCGAAGACAAGATATATGCGTAGGCGAGGAGTGAATATATTATCGAGCCTGCCGTTATCAGTTTCTTCCGCCCCACTCTATCGCTGAGGGATCCGAAGTATCTGGCAAAGAATGCTCGAGTGAGCATGAACGCGGACATCATTAAACCATACTCCACGGCGTACTGAGAGGCATGCTGTATGACGCCCAGCTCCTCAGGAAGCTCGGTTATTCCCCCCTCTAAGAAGACTACATAGTAAGGGAGGATGGGGGATATGGCGCCAAATCCCAAGGATATAACGAAACCAACCAGTGAGAGCATTAGGACATTCCGCTTTTCCATCTCGGGTGCCTCCTCAGAGAGCGGGATCCAGCGATCCTATGCGGAGTCCCCTGTACAGTAATGCTTTTAACTGTTGAAGGTCCCCCGACCCAACCCGTCCTAGGGGGTGCGAATATGGGGGATCTAGTTTGGCCTTAAGGAACCTTTCCTGAAGAAGTTTCCCCTCTCCATGTTGAGGACAACTATTACCACGACCACAGATGAGAGCCCAAACGGGACACCCAGCTTCTTGAAGGGAGGTGTCGCTAGATGATAAGGGTAGACCTCAGTCAAGAGGAGATACCAACCTACTGGTATAACATAGTCTCGGATCTGCCAGATCTACCACCGCCCATCCACCCAGCGACGAAAGAACCTTTGGGGCCAGAAGATTTCTACCCTCTCTTCCCAAAAGCGTGTGTAGATCAGGAGTTCTCTAGAGAGAAGTACATCAAGATACCCGATGAGCTTAGGGAGTTTTACGTGAGGATTGGCAGACCAACACCCCTGTACAGGGCCAAGAGATTGGAAGAGTACCTCAGGACACCAGCGAGGATCTACTATAAGAGGGAAGATGTGACCCCGACCGGTAGCCACAAGCTGAATACCGCGCTAGTTCAGGCTTTCTGCGCGGCGAAGGAGGGATTAGATTACCTGACAACTGAGACAGGTGCAGGTCAATGGGGTAGCGCGCTGTCCTACGCCACCTCAATGATGGGGCTAAGAGCCCTCGTTTTCATGGTCAGGATTTCTTACCAGCAGAAGCCGTATAGGAAGTTAGTCATGAAGTTATATGGGGCTGATATCGTCCCATCACCGAGCGATAGGACTGAGATCGGAAGGAAGTACCTTGAACAGGATCCGAATCATCCGGGATCTCTAGGGATAGCCATAAGTGAGGCCATAGAGACTGCGATGAAGGATGAAAAAGCGAAATACTCATTGGGCAGCGTTCTCAACCATGTACTGTTACACCAAACGGTAATAGGGTTGGAGGCCAAAAAGCAGATGGAGGTCATAGGGGAGAAACCGGATGTACTCATAGGGTGCGTTGGAGGTGGGAGTAACTTCGCTGGACTTACCTTCCCCTTCATAGAGGAGATACTGATGGGAAAAGAGGAGTATGAGGTCATCGCGGTTGAGCCGAGGGCTTCTCCCTCGCTCACGGAGGGAGAGTACAAGTACGACTTCGGCGACAGCGCCGGGGTGACGCCCCTCATCAAGATGTTCACACTCGGACACGACTTCGTACCGCCTCCAATACACGCTGGTGGTCTTAGATATCACGGGGCCGCCCCGACGGTGAGTCTTCTGAAGTCCAAGGGAGTGATTAAGTCCGTTGCTTACCCGCAGGAAGACGTATTCGAGGCTGGAAGAATATTCGCCATGACTGAAGGGCTTATTCCAGCTCCAGAGACGACCCATGCAGTGAAAGCGGTGATAGACGAGGCATTAAAGGCTAAAGAGGAGGGTGAGGAGAAGGTAATACTCTTCAACTTCTCCGGGCATGGGCTGTTGGACCTTAAGGGATATGAGGATGTTCTGGGGCTCTAAGCCCCTAGTTTATTTTGGAATTATTTTGGTCCCTGTTTTGCCCTCCAATGCCTCAATTACCTTGTCTAAGCTTGTTATGATCGCTTCCCTCCCCGTCCTCTCCACGAACCTCATGGCCGCCTTGACCTTAGGTCCCATGTTCCCTGGAGGGAAGTGTCCCTCCTCGTAATACTTCCTAGCTTCCTCCAGTGTCATGACATCCAAAAACCTCTGGTTAGGCTTCTTGAAGTTTATTGCGACCTTTTCCACATCTGTGAGTATCATGTAAAGGTCAGCACCCAGTGATGTGGCTAGTCTCTCGCCAGCTAAGTCCTTATCAATTACCGCATCCACTCCCTCGTACTCCCCGTCATCAATGACAGGAATGCCTCCTCCCCCAGATGCTATCACTACTATCCCCGCCTCTACCATCCTCCTAATCGCTTCTATCTCCACTTGACCAATGGGATCTGGAGATGGTACTACTCTCCGCCAGCCCTTGCCCACGTCGTATTTCATGACCCATCCTTGCTCCTCCTTGAGCTTCGCCTCCTCTTCAGGGTACCACGGTCCGATGAACTTTGTGGGGTTTTGAAAGGCCGGATCTCTCCTATCCACAAGCACTTGGGTAACAACCGTAGCCACAGGAACATCCATACCTGCCCTCTTGAGCTCGTTAATCATCGACTGCTGTATCATATACCCTATGAGCCCTTGACTCATAGCGCCGCAGGCGTGAAGGGGCATTGGTGGAACTTGGTCCGTTGCGGCCTCCTGCTGGAGCAATATGGCGCCTACTTGAGGTCCGTTGCCGTGGGTGATGACCAGCCTATACCCTCTCCTGAGGAGTTCAACCAGCTGCCTACTGGTTCTCCTAGCGTTAGTTAGTTGCTCCTCAAAGGTCCCCTTCTGCCCATATTGGAGGAGTGCGTTGCCTCCAAGGGCTACTGTGACCAGCCTGTCCATAGGCATCACTCTCGAAAAATTAGGGGTGGGAGGTCATCTTATTATGGCCGCGAGTATCGCGGCCTCGGTCCATAGCCTGTTCTCAGCTTGATCGAATACCACAGACCACTTGCCCTCTATCACCTCCTCTGTCATCTCGTTGCCCCTATAAGCAGGCAGGCAGTGCATGAAGATGGCATGCTCCTTGGCCAAGCTCATGATCTCTGGTGTAACTGTAAAGGGAGCGAAGTCCTTCTTTCTCTTCTCTTTAGTCTCCTCCGGCTTACCCATGCTCCACCAAGTGTTGGCGTAGACTACATCCGCGCCTTTAACGGCCTCCTTGAGATCGTGAACTATTTCCAGCTTGGTTCCTCTTCTTGCAGCTTCATGCTCAGCAAACTTCCATATCTCCTCCAGTGGCTCGTACCCGGGGGGGACTGCTAGGGTCAAGTCCATCCCGAATACGGGCGCGGTAGCGATCAGCGAATGCGCCACATTCCACACATCTCCCGTGTAAACGAGTTTGAGCCCTTCCCAGTAACCGAACTTCTCCTTTATGGTCATGAGATCGGCCATTGCTTGACAAGGATGTTCTTCGTCGGAGAGAGCATTAACGACAGGATTCCTCATCCACTTGGCATACTCCTCTATCTCCTCCTGACCGAAGGTCCTTATGACGAGGGCATCGTAATACCTATCAAGAACCCTCGCCGTGTCTTTTACAGGTTCACCTCTCTTGAGTTGGAGCTCGTCAGGCCTCATGTAGACGGAAAATCCGCCTAACCGGTAAACTGCTGCTTGAAAGGAATTTCTGGTCCTAGTAGATGGCTTTTTAAACAGGAGCGCTACGGCCTTACCCTCTAATGGCCTGACCCTTATCCCGGAATACCACATCTTCTTCAAGTCCATTGACATCTGGATAAGATACTCCAGCTCCTCCCTAGTGAAGTCCCTCGTGGTGATGAAATCCCTACCTCTCAGATCGAACAATGCCATAGGAAAATCCCCCCTGATTGGTATGTATTATATCAGTTAGCTTAGCTAAGAACTTTTCTACAAGAGATAGCTCTTCTAGTTCACTAGTACCCGCAAATCAAGTACGTAATTCGTCGGTATGCGCTGTCAACTCCTACCAGATTGACTGCTTGTGTATAGTATTACGTGGTTA
>JACXSR010000173.1:0-2023 GCA_035319845.1 Thermoproteota archaeon | reverse complement strand
TATATATCTATTAGAACTATAGCTTCTGGATGAGTATACTCGAATGGCAGAACCCCTGGTGGAGGGGGAAGGAGAGTAGGGTAATCCTGAAATGGAGGGAGAAGAGGTACAGATGGGTCCCCCAGTGGCTGAACCAGATATCCCTGGACCCTTTCTCCCTCAACTTCGTGGTGGGTCCTAGGCAGGTGGGAAAGACCACGGGTCTCCACCTCCTCATAGACAGGCTCCTCAAGGGTGGGGTTGACCCTCACAGGATACTCTTCTTGGATCTGGACCTTATTTGGGATCTGGACTCCTTCAAGAGGGCCCTGGACGGTTACCTGAGGATGAGGTCCCAAGAGGGCCACGACTCTAGCTACATAGTGCTGGACGAGGTCACCAGCCTTGAGGGATGGTGGAAGCTCATCAAGGGCTACGTCGATCTGGGGGTCCTGGATAATGACGTGTTGATCCTCACAGGATCCTCCTCCTTGAGGGTGAGGGGGGATGCCGAGCTCTTCCCAGGCAGGATGGGGAAGGGAGTTGAGGTAAAGGCCCTCCCACTCTCCTTCAGAGAGTTCCTTCGGGTAAAAGGGGTGGAGGTGAGGAGGACCGGGGACTTGGAGAGGGACATGGCTTCGCTCTTCCCCATAAGGGGGAAGGTAAGGGATCTGTTCAGGGAGTACATGGAGGTTGGAGGGTTCCCCCTCTCCGTGAACAGGGACCCCTCTGCAGAGGAATCCCTCATAAGGTCCATCACCGGTGAACTGTTGAGGCTGGGCAGGAACCCCTCACTGGCCTCGGCCATCATAACCTCCCTGTTCAGGAAGGCCCCCTCCCCCCTGTCCTACAGCTCCATAGGCTCTGAGGTAGGGGTTTCCTACAAGACGGTCCGCGAATACCTGGACGTGCTCAAGAGGTTGATGGTGGTTGGGGAAGCGCCGTTCAAGGAGTCGGGTACTGTGAAGTGGAGGAAGGAGAGGAAGTACTTCGTGAGAGATCCCTTCCTAGTCAGGTCCCTCGCTGGATGGGTGGGGGTCGATCCCCTGCCAGGCGCCGTGTACGAGTGGGTGGTCCAAGAGCACCTCATGAGGAGGTTCGGGGGCGTCTACTACTGGAGGAACGGGTACGAGGTGGACGCCGTGGCTGACGAGCTCAGGGTTGAGGTCAAGGCCGGGAAGCCCCACAGGAGATACCCGAAGGATGTGCTGGTACTGGACGAGGAAAATGTGGCCGATTTCTTGGCGGTAATCGTTTGATCCTAGGGCCTCCTAGCCTTGATGGCCACGAAGGTCCCCAGGAGAGCTCTCCTCACCTTTACCACCTCGAACTCCTCCCCTATTATGCCGGTGAATTCGGAGGCCGTTAACATATTCCTGAAGGTGGGATAGAGGGCTTTCCAAGGGGTATCCGTGCTCCCGTATATGGGCATGGATATGAGGGGAACTAGGGTCCTGAGGTAGAGGCCCACAAGCCAGGCGAAGATCCTGCTGTCCGGCCTGACCAGATCCAGAACCAGGAGCTGTCCTCCGGGCTTCAGCACCCTCTTGAACTCCTGTAAAGCCCCGTATAAATCTCTCGCGTCCCTCAAGGCGTAAGCCGTCACGATGACATCAACGGAGCTGCTGGGCAGGGGTATGGACTCAAAGGTGGCCTCCAAGAAGTTGAGCTCCACATCCCCAGCTATACCCCTCAGGTTATCGAAGGCGGCCTTCAGCATCGACGGCAGCGGGTCCAGACAGTAGAGTTTGCCCCTGCTCATCCTCCTCAACACGTGGATCGACATGTTCCCAGGACCGCATCCGGCATCAAGCACGGTCATGCCATCCTCCAAGGTGGCCATCCCCGCGAGCGCCCTCCTCATCCTCTCGCTGTAACCTAGGGTGATCACCCTGTTCACGGCCTCATACTTCCTGACCGTCCTATCTAGGGCGTTGACCACTTCCCTCCAAGTACCGTCCTCCAGACCCACGCGCCGAGCTGCCCCGGGGAGGTTAAAAGGTTATCACCTCCCATCACCACAAGTTTTTCTCCTCACCGCTCC
>JACXSR010000136.1:0-41370 GCA_035319845.1 Thermoproteota archaeon | reverse complement strand
TGGCCAACAACACTATAGCCCCCACTATCGAGTCGAATTCACCTATTACCTTGGAAAAGGGCTCCTGCATATCTATAACTAGGAGGAAAGTGTCTTCAGGATCTAGTCTCCCGGGTAGATCGCCTCTAAGCATAAGAAATTCGGTACCCCCTCCTCTATTAAGGTGTGGCACTCGCCCATGGGGAGGAAGCCCCCATCCCTGATGAGGGAGAGGAGCTCGTCCCTAGTGATGAACCTTGCGTAAGAGTAGATGGATCCCGACTTCCCTCTCTTGGAGTACTGCCTCCCTAATGGGGAGTCTAAGGGGATCACGCATACGTAAAGCCTGCCCCTCCTCTTGAGGACCCTAGCGATCTCCTTGAGGACCCTGCCCCTCTCCTCCAGAAAGCATAAAGTGACTACCAAGGTAACGCAGGAGAACGAGGCATCCCTAAAGGGGAGCGATTCTGCCTTACCCTGCACGACTTCCACTCCCCTCCTCTTTGCCAGTATCAAGGGGGAGTATGCAGCATCCAGTCCTACCTCTATTTGGAGGGGTCCCGCGAACCTCCCCGTCCCAACGCCTATTTCCAAGCAAGGACCATCCTTCCTGAGCAGGCTTTCCAAACAGGAGAGTTCAGCTAGGTAGATGTCCCTATTCTCCTCATACCACTCATCGTATTGTTCAGCTATCTTCTCGAAAGCCCTCCAGCTCATGGGGCCTCAAGCACCTCAGTATTGCTCTAACTTCCTTCCTTCCAGATAGCCTATATATCCTGACCCTCCCTAATCTCACCTCTTCGAGTATTCCTACCGACTTCAGGGCCTCTAGGTTCCTTTCAGCTGAGCTATACGATACATCGAGTGTCCTTGCCACCTTGCTTATGTTCATGCCTCCTGAAGATGACAGGAGCCTGAGTATTTTCACCCTGATCTTATTCGAGAAGGCCTCAACTAAGAGATCATCCCAGTTCAAGCGATCACCTTACGGAATTATTTCCGTGGTGTTATCGTAGGGGGGATAATATATCTCATCCAGCTTCACCACACCTTCATCTAGGAGGGACCTGATTTCACTCACCCTTGACAAGACTTCATCTATCGTAGCCTTAGTAACCGAGCACACATCCCTGAAACCCTCCTCTCCCCAATATCTCTCCATGTAGGTGTAGAGGCATCTCCCCCCGCAATACTTGAAGTGACTGCAACTCGTACACGGTTCCCCTACCGTCACCTTCCTCAGGATACCACTCCTCACGTCCCCCACAACGGCCCATTTGGAATCCACTGCGATGGGACAGGCCACTATCCTCCCGTCAGGAAGTAAAGTAAAAGTTTCCGAGCCTGCGCCGCAGGGAGGACTCCTCCACTCATCGAACAGGGCCACCTTAGCTATACCTAGGAAGGGAACTATTCCCAACACCTTACCTAATCTCATTCTCTCCATCCATAGAGAGACCAGCCTCCTTATCCCGGGTAGATAGGAGCTCTCAGCCCATTCCCTGAAGTTCCAAGGCTCGGCCCAGATAACATTCAACTGCCAATGTACATGATCGAACAGCCCCAGCCCTAGCAAATGGACCACCTCCTCGAATATGTCGCTGCGATTCCATACAGCCATTCTAGCGATCAGATCACCGCTATATCCCAGCTTCCTCAGGCGTCGGGCAGTTTTCAAGACTGTATCGTAATTGCCCTCACCCCTATAGTAATCGTTAACCTCCCTCCTACCATCTATGGAGAGGAGTATGGCATCGAACTTCAACCAATAGTCCTCCGGAAGGTTATCAAAGAGAGTTCCATTGGTTTGAATTATATAGTGCCTTCCAGGGCCTAAGGCGTCCATGACGTCCTCGATCAGTTTGGGGTTCAATAAGGGTTCTCCCCCGTAGAAAGCAACATCTGCGTCCAAGCTTCTGATCAGAGAGATCAGGTCCTCCAACTCATATTGTTCCTGTGGTGGTACTATGTGAGGAGGGAAGCTCCCCCCGCAGTAGGAGCACCTTAGGTTACAGAGGCCAGTTGTGGTCACTATTAGGAGGGTCATAATCGAACGTCCAAGTCCCTTCCACATAACTATAAGGCTTTGCTTGCCTTTCCGATGAGAAGGAGGCTGAATGAGAGGTGAAATGATGTCCAGCTGATTTCCTAAAACAATTTCGTTTAATACCTATCCTAACTTATTATAAATCGTATTTACCGCTCTAATGACCTCTTATTTTATCAAATTTACGAGATTAAACGAAAATTTTAAATACAACCTCTGAGTTAATAATCACGGAGGAGGGATGGGGGGGTGAGAGGATGATCCCGGGGAGGAGGATCGGGCCTTAGATCCCCTCTCGGGGTGATCTTACCCTTCCACTCCTCCTCTCTACGGGTGCCTTTTTTGTAATATGGCCGAATGGAAGATTTATCAATTTCTTGTCCGGCCCTTAGTAGGTGATTTCATGCTGAAGGTCTCCAAATGTAACAAGCTCCCTATGGACAGGCAACCCATTGAGATTGTTGAGAGAAAGGGTAAGGGTCATCCAGATACTATTACCGATGGTATAATGGAACGGGTCGCTCTAGAGCTCAATAGGGAGTACCTCAGGAAGTTCGGTGGGATTCTTCACTACAACGCGGACAAGTCCCTGTTAGCTGCCGGCGTTACGGAACCTCAGTTTGGTGGGGGCAAGGTGATTGAACCCATGTTGATCGTCTTCGGCGATAGGGCCACCGTCTCCTACGCTGGGGAGTCCATAGACTTGGATAGAGTCGTTGTCGACGCAGCTAAGAGCTGGATAAAGGAGAATCTCAGGTTTGTCGATCCTGATGAGCATGTTCGCTATCAGATAGAGCTAAAGCAGGGAAGCGCTGAGCTGACCGACATCTTCAGGAGGGGCTCTAAGATAATGGGTGCCAACGATACCTCGGCGGCAGTGGGCTACGCTCCGCTTTCTAGAACTGAGAGAGTGGTTTTGGAGCTTGAGAAGTATCTGAACTCCCCCGAGTTCAAGAAGGAATTTGAGGAGACCGGTGAGGACATAAAGGTCATGGGAAGTCGACATAACAATCACTTAGACCTGACCATAGCACTAGCTTTCGTGGACAGATTTGTCTCTAACGAGTCTGAATACTTCCGGAGTAAACAGGAAGTTCTAGAAAGGGTCAACTCCTTCTTAAGGGAGAACTTCGCTGATGATTTCGATGGAATTGATGTCCACATTAATACGCTGGATGTTGAGGGTAGAGGGGTTCATGGAGTATATCTCACTGTCTTAGGTACATCAGCTGAGGGAGGAGATTCTGGACAGGTCGGAAGGGGGAATGGAGTCAATGGAGTTATTCCCCTCATGAGACCTAGGAGTTCAGAGGCAGCCGCTGGGAAGAACCCCGTCAGCCATGTCGGTAAGATATACAACGCTTACACCCATGAAATAGCTAGGAAGATAGTAGAAGAGGTGGAGGAAGTCCAAGAAGTCTATGTCTGGCTCCTCAGCAGGATAGGAAAGCCGATAAATGAACCTGCGCTCGCGGCTGCGGAGGTCTATACGGAGGCGAACTTCGAGGACATAAAGGGACAAATAGAAGAGATCATAGCGTCGGAACTCGATAACATAGGAGAATTCGTCAATAGGCTCATAGATGGAATGGTCCCAGTTTATTGACCACCCAACGCCAAGTAAGTGAGATACAGAGACCTCACCCTGTCCTCCACAATCTCCCTAACCTTTTCCCTCAAATACTTGGTGTACCTCCTCCAATCAGTTCCCCCTCTCTCCTCCATCTTACCTACAGATCTCTTGATCTCCACCAAGGCATCCTTCAGGGATCGCTTTATCCCCCACATCCTCTTAGCCACTTCCTCCAGCGATATCGGCGATACGCCTAGGAAATCCTCCACCAAGGGCTTAAGTTCTACTATTTTTCCCTCGGATTTCAACCCCTGAAGTACGTAGACCAAGGCCTTCTGCCCCAGTAGTGTGAGATCCTTGGAGAGTGAATCGAAGTCCCAGCACACAAGTATGAAGCCCTCATTAACAGCCCTTTCCAATATGGATAGATCATAACTCTCACCTTCGAAGAACTCTTTAGCGATGGTTTGTATGCTCGCATCCTCTCCGTCGAACGCAGCTATTACTCCGAGAGTCACTGTATCGGATAGCGGCATGGCCACAACATCCATAGTCAGTATTCTGTGGGCCCTAGATGGCTTTGGGACGAGGAACTCTTTACCCTCCAAGATCACGGGTATTCTTTGCTTTAATAAGAGGTAGCTAATCGCTCTTTTGGCGAATTTCTTGGCCAAATCCCACCTTAAACCGGAAACCACCAACTCGTAGTGAGCTTGATCGTCTATCAGCATCATGAGCACTTCAGACAGGTCGTCCGGTTGGAAGTCGTCTATATCCCTAAGGATGGATGACCAGTCCAGCCGCTCGAGGATTCCTGCTGATTCTGGTTCATGAAGCAGCATGATTTTCTTGTCCCCTATATTCGTCACCTCGTAAGCTATGGCATCTATAGGTATTCCCTCGGATACCCTCATGACGAGCACGAGAGTCGCCAAGCCTATCCTTAACCAAGTTAAGTCCTCACTAGGATCCAGCTCTACAGAGAGTCCATAGGTGTAATCCCTGTAAACTCCTCCTGTAGGCCCTATGACGGGGAGAGACTTGCTCTCCCTGATGAACAAGGTTTTGCCGTCTAGGGGAACGGGTCTCACCTTGGAAGAAGTTACCCTCCAGTACACCCTGTTGGGAATCTTCGTCTTCAGCCCAAACCCATCGGTAGGAGGATCGACCACGCACACTACCTCGCTTCCCACCCTTCCTCTGTAATAATCGTCTATTAAATCAGCCCTCTCCCCCCATTCCATCTTAGTTCTCTCGTATTCCTCTATCACGAAGGCGAGTGGGTCGAACGAGTATATCGTTGAGTAGTTGAGGGGTTCCTCGATGATGCCAGTTATGACCCTCCCCCTCCTGAGGAAATCCACAACAACTGAGTCGTTACTGTAGTCTATGGAGCCAGGCTGAAACCTCTCAACTAAGTCGCAGTGCCCTATGTCCTCTAAATATCGAATATTGCCGTCCTCTCTGATTGCCCTCTTAAACCCGTAAGGCGGGCCGAACTCGTAGAAATTGAGGTTATCCCACACTCTTTTTCCACGTTTAGTGAGTCCTGACGGGGAAATAAGTCCCAGCTCCCTGAGGAGATCAATCTCCTCCTGATCAAGCTGATCCCGGAGCCTCGGATGGACAAACTTGTAGAGCCCCTCGAAGAGGAGGGAGTACTTGTTCTTAGGATTGACGAGGGCAACCTCCAAGGGAAGCTGAAGCCATTGTTCTACGGCTTCCACTCCCCTCAGCAGGAGTTCCTTATCCCACCTATACATGGGAAAGATTACCGTTTCGGTCCACCCCAGCTCCTCTCTCCTACCTTTCCTCCCCTCCCTTTGCTTGAATTCACGAACGCTCTCAGGCATTCCCAAGTGAATTACCCTTACCACAGTCCCTATGTCCAGTCCTTGGGAGAGTGTCCTAGGACTTATCAGGATCTTGACACCTCCTCTGCGGGCTGCTTCCTCTATCTCCTCCCTCTCCTCCTTGGAAACTAGGTGGTGATGAGAAGCGACGTTTTCCAGCCCGAATTCCGTTTTCAGCCTCCTTTTCAGACTTTCCGCTGATCTTATGCCCCTTGTGAAGACAAGGGTGACCCCTTCATCCTCGGCGTAATGATATATCACCTCAGCCGGATCGAGCTCCGGTTGAGGGACCTCCACACCAACGGATCTCAGGAGTTCGACCACCCGGTAGACTTCCTTCTCAAACCTCCCATAATCAGCGATCGCTTCCCTTAGATCCTCCCCTATAGGGAGGCTGAGGATCTCATCCCTGTGCTTCTGGACGACCTCCCAGATCCTCTTCATGTTCTTCCCTAAGACTAAGTAGACCTCATTTTTCACTCTGAACGGCTTTCCTCTTATGATCTCGGTCTCTCTACCATTTATCGATGTCAAGCTCTCCGCAAGCTCCTCCGGATTTCCCAGCGTTGCGGTTAGGATCACAAACTGCGGGGGCCTTTCCACCAAGAGTGAGATTATTCTCATCATGGATATCACGAGGGCGAGCTCCCTAGGCCCATAGAAGTCGAGCTCGTCTACCACTAGCAGGTCCAGATCCCTTATGAAGTCCGCTAAATACGACCCCTTAGTAGCCATTCTTTTCAGATCTGTCATGAGAAAAGCCGGATTCGTAATGAGGAGGTCAACACTCGAGATTTTTGTCCTTAAACCACTCCTTCCCAGCTCCTTGATTAGAATGGTCCTTCTCCTAGCATCTATCACTTGAGAGTTGATGTCTAGGGCCTTAGAGTATTCCTCAAGCCTCCTTATCTGGTCGTTAGCCAAGGCCAGAGTTGGGTAGATGGCCAGTGCCCTCTTTCCCTTGACAGCGTAGAAGAACCAAGCCTCAGTCTTACCGCTACCAGTTCCAGAGATCAAGATGATATTCTTGCCTTCTTCCAGCGCCTTGAGAGCCTCAGCTTGGTGCGAGTATAGCTTCATGCCGGCGATTTCCGACGATTTACCTGGATAGGACCTGAGCGGAGGGGCTAAGTCCCCAAAAGTGAGGTTTATCCTCTCGGGCCTGATCTCCTCCTCTGAATAGGTCCTATAATTGTAACCGAGAATCTCCAAGAGGGTTGAGGAGGATACGCGGGCCAAGGGATCTACCTTTTGGAGATCCTCACCTCTAGGATGCCATTTCTGTATGTAGCCTTGGTTCTTCTCGGATCTATCTCAATGGGAAGCTGGAACCTCTTGTGTAAATCACCAGCCCGGATGGTTATCTCCTTCCCCTTCACCCTGACCGAGATGTCCTCCTTCTTTATGCCTGGGACATCAGCGACTATTATTATCTCCTCATCAAGCTCGATCACATCAATCCTCTGCTCCTCCAGCTCCAAAGGAGCACCTCCCCCCTCAACACTCTCACCACCGAGGTCACTCACACCGGAGGGATATCCCACATCAAACCCCCCCGAGGGGAGATCCTCATTCCAGCCGGATACATCGCCGTTGACAAACCTTGAGAGATCCTCATCCATCTTCTTGAGTAGATCTATCATGTCCTTTATGAAGTGATCGAAGGGATCGTCGTAAGGCTTCTTCTTTTTTTCGTCGCCCAAGGGATTCCCCGCCAACAATGAACCGGAGGACCTATTTAATCACTAACATGGGCGCCCTCATCGACAACCTGGACGGATGACACTTCTCCTGACTTACTGACGAGTATGGAGTGGGAGGCTATGTCTCTGAATCTGGGAGAGTGCGTGACCACTATCAGTTGGGGTACATTGAGGGAGGACATGGTTTCAACTAGTGTGTTTATCCTTTCCTCGTCCAGATGAATGGTTGGCTCGTCTAGGAGAAATGTCTCGACCTTCGACATCATTAGAAATCGTGCTATCGCCAGCCTGAGCGCCAGGGCCAAGGATATCTTCTCCCCTCCGCTCAGCCTATCGAAGGAGAATACCGTCTTACCGCGCCTAAGGCTCGGAGTGAAGTCGTCGTCCAGCATAACAGAATCATAGTCGAAATTGAACGAGCTGAATATGATGTTTAACTCCTCCTCTACTGCAGGCCTCGCTCTATCCCTTATTAAGGGCTGAATCCCCTTGTCCCTGCTGAAGATCTCCCTCACCTTCAGAATCTTCGATTTGAAGGTCTCCAACGACTCCTTCCTTTCTCTAAGCTCCCTCAATCTAGTTTCCTTCTTCTTGAGGACTTCCAGCCTCTTATCTATCTCCTCTACCTTTCCTTGGATCCTGCTCATTCCTCGAGCGAGGGAGTTAAGTCTGCTTTTCAGGTCATCTATCTTTTTCTTGAGGGCTTCAAGCTCCGAGGGATCGAAGGAGAGGGCATCTATTTCCCCTCTAATGGATGAAAGTTCCCTCTCTAGCTCCAATTTCTTCTTCTCCAGACTCTCTACCTCAGAGGAAACCTCATCCTTAGTTAACAGGATGCCCTTAAGCCTCTGCACTTCCTTTACAGCGGAGAGGGCCTCCCGGTATTCCCTCTCAACCGATCCCACCTCTAGGCCTAAGGACCTCAATTTATCCTCCAACTCCCCCCTAAGCCTCTTTAATTTTTCTCTCAACTTGCTTACGTTCTTTTCGCTTAGTTCCTCTTTAATTTCTCTTATTCTACTGATTAGGGATTCCTTTTCCATGAGATCTCTCCTGAGGCTCTCTAACTCTAGTCTCATCCTGCTCAGGCCGGCCACCCTTCCCCTGAGTGGTTCCATTTTCTCCCTCAAGGCGACGATCTGACGGTCTATTTCGGACAATTCCTTCTCCAGAGACTCTACCTCCCTTCCCACGGCAATGATTCCCTCTACATTGAAAGAACTCAACCTCCTGTACTTTGATTTGACGTCCTCCCTCCTCTTCCCGATGAGATTCATTTTCCCCTCTATCTCCTCTATCAGTGAGGTTGTACTCTCTATCTCGAGCCTCAGCTCCTCCTTCAATCTCTCTACAGAATCTGGACCCAGCTTGGACCCGCAGAGGGGGCATCTATCCACATCACCCTCGAGATCTGATAGGTATCTAGCCGCCTGATCTCTCCTTTGAAGTAATTTCGACCTCTCCTCCACGATCTTACTAAATTCTCCATCCAAATAACTTATCTCATTCTCCAGCTTGGAGATTTCCTCAGCGAGAAGCTTCCTGCCCTCCTCGGGATCATTCAACCATATGCCAAGCATATCGGAGAGTTCGGAGAGGGACCCCCTTATCTCCCGTCTAAGCCCTGCTATCTTGTGCTCGAGTTGAGATCTGGTGCTTTTGAGCTGTCTAAGGCGTTCCTCCATACTAGCTAGCTGGATCTCCTCTTGCTGGAGAGCTTCAACTTGTTTAGTGAGCTGAGACACTCTCTCCCTTAGAGCATCTATGGAGGAGACCATCTTCTCATATTCTTGGAGCTCACGTTCCATTTTCTCTAAACGCCTAACCTCCTCGTCCAATGGAACGATTTTCGCTAAGAGGCTCCTCACATACTCAAGTTCCTCGTACTTGGAGGCTTTAACCTCCAACTCCTTCATCCTGAGGAGCTCACGCTCGAGTTCTTTCAATCTCTTCATCTTGACCTCGAGTTGTTCCGATATCTCGTCGAGTCTCCTAATCAGGGACTCTTCTTTAGCCTTTAGCTCCGTATATCTAACATTCTGATGTTCCATTTCCCTTCTAACTCTCTCTAGATTTTCTAACTCCTTGTCTAAAAGCTCCTTCTCCCTAGATACCCTTTGAAGCTCCTTCAAGAGCCCCTCCCTCTCAGACTCCAGCGACGCTCTATCCCTGAACACATCCCCTATGCCTTTGATCTCGCTGTCCACCGACTGGAGATCGGTATCCAAGCGACTTATCACTTCTCTCAGCTCCTCCCAGATTCTCTCCAGCATCTCTATACCGAGCAGTCTTCCCACAAGCTCCTTCCTTCTTGAAGGGGTCTGCTCGAGGAGCT
The DNA here is from genome assembly GCA_035319845.1 of Thermoproteota archaeon. Lineage (GTDB taxonomy): Archaea > Korarchaeota > Korarchaeia > Korarchaeales > Korarchaeaceae > Korarchaeum. The sequence goes on along the minus strand of JACXSR010000136.1, from coordinate 31,880 downwards.
GAGCTATCTCACCCTGCCTGACGTAGATGGCTTGGAGAAAAGTCTCCCTACTTATCCCCAGGAGAGCCTCGATCTGCCTATTCACTTTACTTTGATCCCTCTGAAGAAGCCTCCTACCATCGGTAACGTCATAGATGGCAGCCGATGATGTCCCGCCCCTTTCCCTTTCCCTGATCAACAGGTATCTCCTGCCGTCGAGCTCGAACTCGAGCTGGACCCTCATTCTACTAGCACCGGCTCTGATCAGGTCCTCCTGCTTCCCTACGCTCCTAGGGTAAAGAGCATAGGCTATCGCCTCCAGTATAGTCGTCTTACCCGCACCGTTCTCCCCTATTATCGCATTTATTCCATCCGAGAATATCACTTCGGTTTTAGCGTGCGAACCGAAGTTCTCTAGGAGGAGCCTCCTTATCCTCACTTTCTCCCCTCCTCCAAGCTGAGCACTCCCTTGACGAAAGCTTCTCCTCTCTTGCCTTCCCTATACCAAAGGTCGAAGATCCTGAGGGCCAAGGATCGGACGTCCTGATCCAATTCTAGGGATGCTATGGCATTCTGAACCAGTTCCTCCAAACCTATCCCGGTGAGGACATCCCTCTCCTCATCTTCTTCGACAATCCTGCTCTCCCTGACAATCACGTAAAGGGAGAGGTCGATTAAGGCCCTCTTGATCTCCAGAGTGGGCGTACCTGGCCTCATGTCCCCCCTCAATGAGAGCTTCCCATACACTACAGGTTTCTCGTCGAATTTTTGGGACGTCAACTTATCCTTTAACCTCTCTATAAGGGAAAACAGTTCTTGGGTGCTGCTCAGAGTTTCAGAGAAGTAGAGGAAGGGCCTAGTCCTCAGCCTAATCTCCTCGACCCCTATCTCGTCCCTTTCTATTTCCGCGACCAGTATGTACTTTCCCTCTCCAGCTAAAGGGATCTCTCTAGTCTCTATGACCTCCGTAGAGCCCGAGTAGGCGAACACCCTATTACCGCTCCTCCTGACCACCTTGTTGTGATAGTGACCCATTGCAACGTAATCGAAGGAACTCTTGGCTATCTCGGAGAAATCGACTTCAGGATAGATGGCCTTTATCATACCCCTGACACCCTGATGAAGCATCAAAACCTTAGGGCAGTTTTCACAGAGATTTCTGGCCTTCCTATTCAAGCTCTCCACTGTGTCGGCTATCTTGACGCCCCTGCTGGCATAGGGGGCGCCGGCCACCACGAGGTCTCCCAGCCTGACCGCGCCGGGGCCCAGTCTCACGAAGAGCTTCCCATATCCTAATCTCTCGAAGAGCTTGCCCAAATTTATCAGGGGAGAGGCCATCCTCCTCCTGACCGTATCAGGTCCTAGCTCGTGGTTTCCCTCTATTATCGCGATGGGGATACCTCTCTCCACTATCCTCAGCAAGCCCTCGAAGGCCCTCACGAAGGCTCTAGGGTGGGGTCGGTAGCTATCGAATAGATCCCCCGTATGTATCACCAAGTCGGGATCTCGCCTGAGCGCTAGATTCACGGCCGCGTCGAACGCTTTATAGAGGTCCTCCTCCCTCTCAGCCAGATGAAATTGAGCCTTCCCGAGGTGATTATCGGACATGTGGACTATCTTCAACCTTATCCCCCTATGGAATCATAGTACTCATCGGGAGCGGCGCTGAATCTCCTCCTCAGACCTTCTCTCCACATTTCATAGGCTTTTAGGCTCTCTCCTCCCCTCTTCCCCTCGAACAGCCTCACCTTAACTAAGGCAGGTATCCTCACCATTGGGCCCACCACCACAGCCTCACCTACGTCGAGGGAAGGAAGATAGGAAACCATCTCCTCGCTCAGGAACTCGGTAGCCCTTCTCACATAGGCTTGATCCTCCGGTTCCACGACCCTGAGTATGATCTTATTGACCATCTGGGAGAGGACATCGGAATTGAGCCTCTTTGGCCTTTGACTAACGAGGCAGAGCCCCACCCCAAATTTCCTGCCCTCCTTGGCTATGGAGGCTGCCGCCGATGATGTGTATGTGTGCTCTACCGATGGTATAAGGGCGTGAGCCTCCTCCAAGACGGCGAAGACCGGGGTGGGGAACTCCTCGTAACCCCTCCCTATCCTCTTCAACTTCGCCCTCATGAGAATCGTGTATAGCGTCTTCCCCACCACCACGTCAGTGAGGTCGGAGTCTAGTTGACCTAGATCCACTATAACTAGCTTTCCGTAGTTCAGGTGGTCTACCAGCTCCCCAGCAGCTGGCCTGAGCACCCTCCCGTACTTGGATCTCACGAAGTCCACCTTAGCTAGGAGGCTCTCAACGCTCCCCCTGTCGTTGCTCGGGAACGCTATGAGGAACTTATCATCGGACTCCCTCTCACGCAGGGATAGGTGTATTATGGCCTGCATGCCGGCCAAGAGGTCATCCATCTCCGCATCGATCTCGGCCCTCTTGAGATACTCCCCCAACCTCTCCCTGATGAGAAGTTCCTTAGCTCTTCTGTAAGCAGCCTTCAGGTAGATGAACTGCTTAGGCGCGCTGTCATATGTGACTCCCAGCAAGTTACCGAGCTCCTCCACTGTGAGAGTGTTGGGATCTAGGATAGGATCCACCGTTTCGACCTCACAGTGAGGGCATCCAAATGTCATACCTGCGTACTCCGAGTGCACATCAAACAGTATGGCCACTCCACCCATCCTGACTATCTCCTCTAGAATCACGGCCACCGAGTTGGACTTACCACCACCAGTGACGGCCAGCACAGCTAAATGCCTCGAAATCAGCTCGTCCGGATCCAAGTGAACGACTACATCACTCCTTGTGAGGAGGTTCCCCAATCTTATTCCCTCTCTACCCTCGGGCGGGGCGAATATGCTCCGCAGGAGATCAGCGGGGGCTTTCCTCACGAGAGCCCCCGTTGGAGGGGGCGCCCTCGGGAGGCCAGCTAATTCACCCTCTGAGAGCACTCCAATAATCCTTATCGTTGCCTTCAACCAATCGGACGGTGAGCCCACCACTTTCAATATGGTATCATAGTAATTCGCTTGAAGTAGATCTCCTCTAGCCAGTTCCAAGGCTCCCCTGACGATGTTGCTGACCATGCCCAGCAGTTGGGACTCCTCACTGTCTATCACAACGTAATCTCCCACCTTTGGGATAACACCAGAGTAAGCTATCATCTCAGCCTGCACAGGCGTGGAATTGGGGGCGATTCTCCCAAGGATATCACTCTCCAAGTCTCTCCCTCCCACTAACTTCTGGAATCAGGAGGTTTCTGGCCAGATGGGACATGAGGTCCCTCCCTATCTTGGCGAGCTCGTGCACCCTTCTCAGATGGTAGGGATATCCCCTAACCGAAAACTTGGCTAGAGAGCCCAAAACCTCCTCTATGGTGGATTCATCCACATCGCCAACTATCTCCACCCTCAGGGGGTTGGTGGCCCTCTCCAACCTAGCGTAGGTCAATGTGATCCTGTAGGTGTCGTCAATTCCGGAGTACTCCGGAAAGTGAAGCTCTGTCAACTTCGGACCCAGATAACCGGGTTCTAAGCTGGTATATCTCCTAACTACCTCCATATCAGGTAAGCGGGAGTTGAAGTACAGCCTGCTACCTGACCTCTTCGCCACTGCCACCAGAACCCCCTCCCCTCTCCTCAACAGTTCATTCAAGCTGGAGAGGAGCTCATATCTCTCTATGAAGGCCATGGCTCTCCTTACCTCGTCCCTCTCGGGCGGCCTTCCCTTCTCACTTTCCAAGGAGGAAGTCACTATATCCTCTATTCTACTTGAGATGTCCATTAGATGGGTATGAGAGACCAGCCCCTCAGTGAGATCCACCTCTAGGGCCGACTCGACCTCCCTCAATATCCTCCTCATGTGGTAAGGCACCTTCTGTCCATAAGGAGTGGACCACATTCCCCTGTCGACCATCGCAAGAATAGAGCCGTCCATTAGCAAGATTTCAGGCCCGAGCTCCAAGGATCTGAGGGCCATCTTGACCTCCATAGTCTCCCTGCAGAAAGAGATCCTCTCCCTGTAGTGGTAGTCGTCCATAATCCCTATCTGATACTTTCTGGCTACTACTGGTTCACTATCCTTCATGAAGAGTGAAGCTGAGGTCACAAATATGACTTGACCAAGGGTGAGATAGTCGCTGTTATTGCTGCCGTCTATGGCCGCTATCCTCTCCATCCTCCCCGGTCTCATGCCTCCCCTCCATTCCCTCCTTATCACTGAGAGAAGAGCATCACCCTCTACTCCACTTTTTGGGAAGAGAAAGGAGGACACACGGGATCTGGCCTCGATTACTGCCTCCTCTATCGACTCGAAGGGCAGTCCTGTCTCAACCTTCATTCCAGCTAACTGACGACTGCTAAATTTTAACGTGTTCCCGTGATTACCCGGGGGATAATTTGGGAGAGCTGGACATCTTCTTCAAGCCTAGATCAGTGGCTGTCGTGGGTGCGTCGAGGAACCCTGAGAGAGTGGGTCACGTCATTCTAAAGAGGCTTGTGGAGATAGGATTCCCGGGAAAGATCTATCCGATAAATCCGAAGGCAGACGAGATACTGGGACTCAAATGCTATTCTAAGGTCTCAGAAGTGCCCGAAAACGTTGACTTGGCGGTTATAGCGTTGAGAGCCGACCTCACCCCATCAGCCTTGGAAGAAGCTGCCAAGAAGGGAGCTAAGGGTGCCATTGTAGTTTCGGGGGGTTTCTCCGAGATAGGGAACGAACACTTAGAGAGGGAGTTGCTTGAGGTGGCTAGGAAGTACGGAGTTAGAGTGATAGGCCCGAATTGTCTAGGGGTCTTCGATCCCAAGGACAAAATAGACACACTGTTCCTCCCGGAGGAGGTCATACCACGGCCGCGTCCGGGGGAAGTCTCGATCATCACGCAGAGCGGCAGCTTGGGAAGTACCCTGCTGACAATGATCAGGAAGGAGGGGAGGGGGATTAGTAAGTTCGTGAGCTATGGCAACAGATTGGACGTGGATGAGGGCGATCTGATCCTGTATTTAGCGGAAGATGATGATACCAAGGTCATCGCCGCGTATATAGAGGGCGTGGCCGATGGAAGGAAGTTCATGGATGCCATAGAGATGGCATCCAAGAGGAAACCTGTAGTCGTCCTCAAGGGAGGTAGGACTTCGTCCGGAGATAGGGCCGTAAAGAGTCACACGGGTTCCTTGGCTGGAAGGAGCGATATATTCCAGGCAGCAGTTCTCCAGAGCGGTGGGATCTTGGTCAACACATTGAACGAGTTTGTCGATGTTCCCGTGGCCTTGGCGACCCAGCCACCGATGTACGGAGACAGGGTAGCGGTCTTAACGAACGGAGGCGGTTTCGGGATACTAGCAGTGGATGCCTTAGAGATGAGGGGATTCAGGGTAACCCCACCCTCCGAGCGCCTCATGATGGAACTGAGGGCGATGCTCCCTCCCTACTACCCGGTAGGCAATCCCACCGACCTAACAGGTGACTCCACGCCGGAACAGTTCTTAGAGGCCGGACTGGCCTTCGTTGAAAGCGGCGAGTATGACGCCCTGTTCCTCATACCTCTGTTCGGAGTCCCAGGCATGGTACCTGATAAGACGGAGAAACTACTTCTCGAGCTGGTTGAGAGATCCGACATACCTATCGTAGCTACGGCCGTTCCCACAACACCCGATGTGGAGGAGGTACTTCATAGAATGGAGAGGAAGGGACTACCGATCTATCCAACCCCGGAAAGGGCAGCAGCTGCCCTGTACGGACTCAGGCAGTACGGTCGCTCGCTAACTCAATCTCGATGAACAAATTTTTTATCCCGTTACTCAAGGATTCACGGTGATGCATGTTGCCCGGTTTTTGGGAGAGACTCAAGACGAGCATAGAGGCCAAGTTGAACAAGCTCTTGGATAACTTCGAGGACCCCCGGGAGCAACTTGACTACGCATACGATAAGCTAGTACAACAGCTCCATGATGTGGAGATGGCTCTATCTAGAGCGATTACTGCTAGAAAGAAGCTTGAGTTCGAGCTGGAGAGGATCGATGAGAAAATAGAGGATTTGGACGATAAGGCTAAGAGGGCGCTGAAAGCCGGCAGGGAGGACTTGGCTAGAAAGGCCCTGGAGAGGAAGCTGGTCTTGGTTAGACAGAAGAAAATACTAGAGGAGAGGATCGCCGACATGAAGGAAGACGAGGAGAAGCTGCTGGAGGTGAGGGACAAGCTCAAGACGAAAATAGACCTGTTTAAAGCCAAGAAGGAACAACTTAAAGCAGAGTATGAGGCCTCGAAGGCCCAAGTAGAGGTCCAAGAGATGGTCACGGGCCTCTCCGAGGACTTCACATCGGCAGCTGAGATAATAGAGAGGGCCGAGGACAAGGTCAACGAGATGAAGGCTAGGGCCGCGGCTTTGGACGAGCTGGTCGCCACAGGAGGGGCCCTCGATGTCCTAGAGCCAGAGGAAAAGGATGAGATTGAGAGGGAACTGGGTAAGATCGAGCTCCAAAGCGAGCTTGAAGAGGAGCTAAGGAGGTTGAAGGAGGAAGTCGGGGGCTGATCCCAGTTGCCCTCCTCCAGGGATTTTTTAGCTTACTCAGCTGGAGCCATCCTCATCTTCTTTGGGTTGATCTTCCTGATAGCAAGTTCCTATAACCCCTCTAGGGTTATACCTGGCTTTGCCATGCTGCTGCTGGGGGGAGCTGCAATATATGCCAACATGATGGCTAAGAGGGCTCGGATCTCGGAGGAGCTCCTAGAAGCCAAGGTGATAAGGCTTGCTAGGAGGAAGGGAGGCTACGTCACCGTCGCTGATGTGGCGGCCGATCTGAACCTCCCAGTTGACGTGGCGAGGCAGATCTTGGAGAGGTTGGAGAGGAAGGGCCTTGCCTTCTTGGACTTCAAAAGGATAGGGGATGAAGGGGTGGAGGTGTATAGGATACTAGGCGCACGATCCGAGGAGGGATCATGATACGGGTGTTCCTGGTGGAACCTTCTCCTCAGGGGTTAGCAGGACGGGTCTACCCTCCCCCACAACGGCGGCGAGGAGCATCCCCTGAGACTCCACACCCATGAACTTCCTTGGCTGCAGGTTCGTCACGACTACTATCTGTTTACCGACGAGACTTTCGGGCTCGTAATACTCGGCTATGCCCGCCACGAGCTGTCTTCGTTCATTGCCTAAATCTACCACAAGCTTCACGAGCTTCCTGCTGCCCTGAACCCTCTCAGCCTCTATTATTTCTCCCACTCTCAAATCCAGCTTTTTAAAGTCCGAAAACGAGACGTAACCCATGGAACCCACCCACTCTACGTGAAAGGTACTATTTTTAAATCAGTAAGAAGGACGTTACTCCTGTAAAGGACCGCTAGAGACGGTCCGAGATAAGAGGTGAGAAAGAGAATGGGAAAGATATCCGTGACTGCGCTGGGTGGAACCCGTGAAGTAGGCAAGAGTGCACTCTTGCTTGAGGCTGGGGATACGAGGGTGCTGCTGGATTACGGCATGAAGCTAATACCCAAGGAGCACCCCGAGTTCCCCCCCATACCCGAGAAGGTGGATGCCGTCCTGCTTACCCATGCCCACTTGGATCACTCAGGGTCGCTGCCTAGGCTGGTTAGCCATGGACACGATGTACCGATCTACGGGATAGACATCACTAGGGAGTACTCTGAACTCCTACTGTACGATGCCATAAAGGTGGCGAAGTTGAAGGACCATCGCATAGGGTACGGACCGAAGGAAGTGAGGAGAACTCTGAACAACTTCAGACCGGTGGAGTTCAACGTCCCTTTCAGAGTTGGCGATTTGGAGGTCACTGCTATAAACGCGGGCCATATACCTGGCAGCGCCATGTTCCACATAAAGTATGATGGGACGAGCGTCCTTTACACGGGGGATTTCAACACCGTGCCCTCTAGGCTCATGCCGCCAGCTAGCATAGATGATATTCCACCGGTGGACATTCTCATAACGGAATCCACCTACGCTAAGAAGGAACATCCACCCAGAGCGAAGCAGGAACTCCTTCTCAAGGAAATAGTAATAGAGACCTTGAAATCCGGAGGAACGGCCATAGTCGCTGGGTTTGCAATAGGGAGACTTCTGGAAGTGGCCATGGCCCTCAGGGCAAGGGGATTCAAGGGAAGGCTCTTCTTAGATGGGATGGCGAGAAAGAGCACCGAGATAACCGAGTACTTCTCGAACAGGGTGAGGGATGCTGATGACCTGAAGCTGGCCGTCAGAACCATAACCTCTGTGAGGAATTGGCACATGAGGAAGAAGATAACTAGGAGGCCAAATGTGGTACTGACCACATCAGGTATGCTGGAAGGAGGTCCTGTGCACTACTACATGAAGGAGAGAAAGGAGGATGAGAACAGTACCATCACCCTCACCGGATACCAGGTAGACGGGACCGAGGGAAGAAGGCTGATAGAGGAGGGTAAGATGGAGATCGAGGGAGAGGAGACTTGGATAATGATGAAGGTGAACCAGCTTAATTTCTCAGCTCACGCCAGTAGGTCCGGTATACTCAAGCTCATCAGGGAATTGAAACCGGAGAGTATAATGGTGGTCCATGGAGAGGACTCGGAGGAGTTCGCCAACGAGTTGGAAGACAAAATGGGAATGGCGGCCTTCTCTCCCGAGTTGGGAGAGGAGGTCATCTTCTAAGCCTCACATCTTTATCCCCACTATCCTCACTCTAGCCTCCTTCACGCCCTCGACACTTTCAGCCGCTTTCTTTATTGCCAGTGCGAGAAGGTCAGCGTAAGGGCAGAAGGGAGTCGTGAGAGTGAATTCTACAGTAACTATGCCGTTTTCCTCCTTCACTCTCTTTATCAGACCCGCATCCACCATGCTTACCTTGAGCTCCGGGTCTTTAACTTTTCTCAAAGCCTCCCAGACCTTCCTCTCAACCTCATTCATTTCTCCGCATCTCCCTCAAGATGAAATCGAGAGGGAATATTTGCAGCACCTTTCTATCATCTGTGGGCATGACCTCCACCAGTCGGCCGTTTAACCCTAGCTCACGGACCTCCTCGGCTATCTCTTGGAAGGTATAAGGGTCAATGAGAAGTTTCTCCCCTGAGATTACGCCTCCGTACTTGGTCGAGAGATATAGTAGGGCCTCCTTTGGACCTTCGATCTCCCCATAGATGAGGGTGCCCTCCTCAGTGGGTTCCTCATAACCTCTCGCGACGTTTTTAGCCCTCCTAGCCCACCTCATCCTAACCTGATACTCCTTCTGGAGAGCCGGGCAGTAGTATCCCATGATACCCGTTTCCCTCTCAACAAACTCTAAGATCTCCCTAGCTGCCTCCGCGCTACCCTGAACCGCCACTTCACTATCCATTCTCGGCCTGAAACCCATTCTCAGCAGTTTATCCCTGTTTGACGGAGTGAACTCCAACTCGTTAAGGTTGATGAAGCTCGCTCCTATTTTATCCAGATAAGAGGCCAGCTCTTTGAGCTTCGAAACCCAAGGTTCCCTAGGTATAGAGGGCATCTCAGCGCCGACGACGAACCCTTCATCTAGAGCGAGCACCATCTTCTCCCAGACTCTTCTGTCCCAACTGTGAAATCTTATCTCATCCAATCCGGCCTCCCTCAGCACGGACAGATTCCTCCTGTCTATCCCCACTGCGTTGGTGTACATGTGTATGTGGAAGGAATCGCCGAACCTGTCCTTCAACAGTCTGACGTAGTGAGCTACCCTATCCACCACCAAAGACGGCTCCCCACCGGTGATGCCCGCGCCCAAGGCAGAAACTAGCTCAGCCTCCCTGATTACATCGTCATCACTGGAAACGGGGTTTTCATCCACCAGCACTAGGTCCCTATCGCGTCGCCACTCTGAGATCGTGCAGTAGGGGCATGAGCTGTAGAGAGGACACTTACCAGTCACGAAGAGAACTATCTTGGCTCCTTCCCAGCAGAGCTCGCAACCCTTACTCCAGCCCCTAACTCTTAGGGCTCCTAGAGGAAGTTCCTCCATGCTCATCCGCGCCAGCTCTTCAGGTATCTCTCCTGCTCCTCCGTCAAGGAGTCGATCTCTATTCCCATGGAAGCTAACTTGAGCCTGGCTACCTCCTCATCTATTTTCCTAGGTACCGGGTGAACCTCAGGCCTGAGTGCCTTACCCTCCCCGACTAAGTACTCGACAGCCAGCGCTTGGTTGGAGAAGCTCATGTCCATAACCTCACTCGGATGCCCCTCTGCGGCGACTAGGTTCACGAGCCTGCCCTCAGCTAGGAGATAGATTCTCCTCCCATTGGGAAGCAAGTACTCCCTCACATTTTCCCTTATCTCCCTCTTGGAGAGGGCCATGAGCTCCAAATCCTTAACTGATACCTCCACATCGAAGTGTCCCGCGTTAGCTAGGATAGCCCCGTCCTTCATCAGGCTCATGTGCTCTGCCTTAATCACATCCTTGTTTCCCGTAGCGGTCACGAATATGTCCCCCAACTTAGCCGCCTCCTTCATCGGCATAACTAGATAACCGTCCATGGCAGCCATCAGGGCCTTTATTGGATCGACCTCGGTTACTATGACCTTAGCCCCCATTCCACGAGCCCTCATGGCTATTCCTCTACCAACATGGCCGTATCCAGCGACCACGAAGTACTTACCAGCTATCATAACATTTGTGGCCCTCAAAATGCCATCTATTGTACTTTGACCCGTTCCATAAACGTTGTCGAAGTTCCACTTGGTTTCCGCATTATTAACTGCTATGACCGGGTACTTGAGTACTCCCTCTCTAGCTAGGGACTCTATCCTGAGGACGCCGGTAGTGGTCTCCTCGGTCCCCCCGATCACGCCGTCAGCGAATCCCCTCTCGTGGGCCATCACAGTAATGTCCCCACCGTCGTCCATTGTGACGTGGGGTTTGCAGCTTAGAGCCCTCTCTATGGCCCAGAAGTACTCATCCTCACTCATGCCCCTCCAAGCATATACCTCTATACCTTCCTCCGAAAGGGCGGCCGCTACGTCATCTTGGGTAGAAAGGGGGTTGGATGCGGACAGACAGACCTCCGCACCACCATCCTTAAGCGTCAATACCAAGACGGCCGTTTCCTTGGTTACATGTAGGCACGCCGCAATCCTTATACCCTCAAGAGGCTTCTCCTTCGAGAACCTCTCTGAGATTATGCCCAATACGGGCATGTGGGCTTTGGCCCACTCTATCTTCAACCTGCCCTTCTCAGCCAGACTGGGATCCTTCACCTTAGGCATGTCGCATCGCTTAGCAAGTAGCTGAGGAAATAAAAATCACTCCCTCTTGGCTATCTGGACTAGCCAGTGATCCCCCCTCTTCACGACCGCCTTCAATAAGTGACCGGTCCTCCTTATCCAGTCGTATACTTCATCTATCGACTCCTTGTCGTTGATTAGGAAGTTAATCGTCTCACCGGGAGAGGCCTTCTTCACGGTCTTCGCTATCTGAATTATCGGATATGGGCTTCTCTTACCCCTCAGATCGATGGTTTTCATATTCTCACCACTCTCTTCCCCAGCACTTCCTCGACGAGGGCCTCCTCCACCTCATCATCCAGCATCTTGTACATCAGGTAGGCGTCTTCCCCGTCAGCGTAGTATGCAGGAATAATGCCGAGCTTCTTGTAACCCAGATCATCATACAACTTTATCGCGGGTTCGTTAGAGACCCTCACCTCAAGATAAACCGCATCAGCTCCGTAGCCCCTAAGACCCCTCTCCGCACCCTCCATCAGGGCCTTGCCTATACCCTTCCTCCTGTGCTTCTTACTCACGGCTATGGAGAGAACGTGACCCAGTAGGAGGGTTTGATCCCTCACGTAATAGCTCTCGACCCTGCACATCACATACCCAACGACCTTGCCATCATCGCTCTCCGCCACTAGGAAGCTGTTGGGGAACCTCCTATAGTTCTCTATGAAGAAGTAGCTGGGATAGTTCTCGGGCAGGAAGACCCTGTTAATTCGCTCAACTTCCTCCAAGTCCTCGGGCCTGAAGGGTCTTATCCTGTAGCCTTGGAGCATCACATGGAATTTCAACGGGATCATATATTTTAAACGAATGGTGCAGGATCTCCTATGTCGAAAATACCACCTTCAGTGGAGGATGTAGTGGCTGAGGGTTTCAGCGTGAGGGATGTTGTCTACTATGAGGACAAGGTAGAGTTCTCGCTCGAGGAGATGAGTCCCAACGAGACTGGGCCACTCTTCAAGGATCTGTATGCCAAGTTGAATGGCATGGATCTACTTCCCAAGCTATTTCGAGATGAAGAGGGCCTCAAGTTAATCGTGTTTCCCACTCCTAGGAGGTTAGGGATGGATGGGAGACTCAGATACGCCCTCTCCGTGGCTACTATAGCTACAATCATATTCTCCGCTTGGATCGTCTCCGACGGGACGGCCTCCCTTCTGAGGGAATTGGGGATTCATGCGGATGTAATAAGTTCCACGATCCTCCACTCCCTTGGAATATTGACCTTCCTTCTGATACACGAGCTAGGCCACTCCTTCAAGTGGGAGGGAAAGTACGGGGTGGACCTGATGATTCCAGCTCCCCCTCCTCCCTTCGGATTCGGGACACTAGGCGACCTGCTTGTGAGGGACAGGCCCTTCATCAACAGGGAGGAGGAACTGGATGTCAGCATCTACGGACTACTGACGGGTCTCTTGGTGGGTTTAATGGTCTCCCTAGCGGGCCTCATTCAATCAATTCCCGTACCCTCAGATGTGGCCTCCGCTTGGATAGAGGAAGGTAAGGCCGGAATGCTGCCCACTCCTCTAATATTCCTGTTATTGGAGGTGGCTCTCTCTCCTGGGAACGGGAGAATGCTCCTGCTATCTCCTCTAGCACTTTCTGGTCTAGGCGCCCTGCTGATAACATTCTACCTATCGATGCCGGTGCTCCCTTGGGATGGAGGTCATGTAGCAAGTTCCCTTACCGGAGGCAGGATGAGATGGCTCGAATGGGTGGCAGTTCTCGGCGTGATACTCCTTAACCCATTGCTGGGCGCCCTAATGCTCATAGCCAAGTTGATGCCGGCATATACCCCACTGTTAGACGAGTACAGTGAGATACCACAGCGGAAGAGAAGGAGAGGATTATTCCTTTACCTGCTAATAATAACGATCTCGATGCCAGTCCTCCAATAAATTAAAAACTAACTTTCCACAGGCAGAGTTGGATGGACCACGAAGATTACGATGAGAAACTGGCTGAAAAGGAGGAGCTAGAAGAGAGGATAGCCGAACTTAGAGATCTGGTCACTAAATTGAGTGCTGAAACCGAGAAGCTAAATACGAGACATGAAACCCTTCTAAAGGGCATAGAAGACCTTCAAAGGAGGAAATTGTCACTAGAGGACGAGATAACTAGGAGGAGAGCTGAACTGAGCCATCTGGAATCCCAGATGGAGGAGCTAGAGAGGGACTTAGATGTACTCAAGGAAGGAAGGGAAAGGCTCAGGGCGGAGTACAATTCACTGGAATCTAGGAAGTCGGTACTAGAGACGGAAGTCTCCTCTTTGGAGGCTAAAATAGAATCCATGAGGAGAGAGGAATCCTCACTAAAGGAGAGAATAGAAGAGCTCACAAACCAGAGAAGAAAGCTGGAAGCTCAAAAGACTGTTCTACTGGGGGAAATAGAGGAACTGAGGAGAATAAGAAGCGACTTAGCTGAGGATATCAAAAGGATGGCCGAGCAGGTCAAGGAAGCCGCTCGGAATCTGATGTCCAGCGGTGGTCCGTTGGTAGAGGAATTGAGGAGGACCTCCGATCTGCTCAGGGATTACAAGTCCGGACTGGGCGGCTTGTCGGAGGAGCTGAGAGACCTTTCATCCTTCCTGTCCAATCTGGAATCCAGGCAAAGGCTCTTAGAAACTCTTGATAGGGAGATTGAGGCAAGAAAGGCCAGAATAGACCTATTAAGGGCGGAGGAGGAGAGGCTGAGGAGATCCATCTCCCAACTCAAGGGGGGCGGGTCCAAGCCTCCGGAGGGATAAGTTAAAAATGGGGCATCCGACTTACACGGGGTATCTGCTATGAGCGCTGAGAAGGCAGAGAAGATAATAAGGGAAATAGAGGTTAAACCCTCCGTCCTAGAGCAGATCAAGAAGGAAGTACAGAGATCCAAGGTGGTCACACCTCAATCCCTTGCTCTGAAGTATAACATCAGAGTTAGCGTTGCTAGGAGGCTACTACGTGAGTTCGAGAAGGAAGGGCTCGTGGTGTATATCGACGGCAATTCGAAGATAAGGATTTATAGGGGAACCAAGGCTAAGGCCCCGAAGGAGGGGTGAACTCCTAACCCTTCTTTGTAAATTTTCCCTCCTCGGGGGTGAAACTATATTTGAGGAATAGATCGGAAGGGGTAGAGAAGTATCTTATATACGTAAGATCCGGCAGTTTATTGAAAGAAATTTCCATAGAATTCCTGAGGCACCTCTCTCCTATAACGATAGAGAGGCTCTACAGGAACCTGCCGTTGCAGGGCATGGTGGTAAGGGACAACAACCTGATATACATCTCAGCGCCTATAGAGACTAGACTGGAGAAGCCGAGGAACCGGTTGAGGAAGGGTCATGTGGCCTATTCACCATCAAAGAAGATGATAATGATAGCGCTGGAGGACGTTAGACTCAATGAGAGCGTTAATTCGCTCGGCAGAGTTGTTGAGGGATTGGAAGAGTTGGCAAAATTGAGAACCGGTCATATGGTGAGGTTGGAAAGGGGATGATCTCCTTCCTGTGGAAGGGCTGCTCAGCAGTTCTGCTCAAGGTGCGAGACCTTAACCTGCTAATGGATCCCGGGAATCACTTTACCATCGAGGAGCTCCGCGACACCGCTGGACGGATAGATGCCGTATTCTACACCCACGAACATACCGGACATTTCGATTCAGACTTCCTCAGCTCCCTAATAAGGGAATTCTCTCCATACATGATAGTAAACAAGGGAGTCTTCAGGACCATAAGGAGGTGGGTGGATTGGGATCGCTTGATAAAACTGAAAGAGGGGGAAAGCACTGAGGTCCTAGGGATGAGGGTCCACGCACTCAGAGCAGTTCATCCAGGGATTCATCCAGTGGTATTCCTGCTGGAGATCGAGGATAAAGCCGTTTTCCATGGCGACAGCACGGGATTCTCCCACATGTTCGAGGCCTTCTCACCGGTAAGCTTGGCCTTCGTGCCATCGGGAAGCCCCTCCCCCAATGCCAGCCCCAAGGAGGCTGTAAGGATAATAAGGGCCCTCGTACCCCAAGTAGTGGTGCCCTTCCACGGGGATCCCTCAGAGCTCCAGGAGGTGGAGAGAAGGGTGAAGTTGGCGAACCTCAACACCAAGGTGATAGTTCCCGAGCCCGGTGAAATGGTCACCCTCGAGATTTGAAGTGTTCCCACCCACCTTCCTCGACTTCCTCGATCTCCCCATTCAGCTCCAAGAAAACACCCCTTTCCTCCACAACCTTGCCGATTTTGATTAGGAAGAGACCTTTCTTAGTGAACTCCTCCTGTAAGATGTCCGCTCTATCCCGGGGGACCGAGAACACTATTTCATATTCTTCCCCTCCATGAAAGGTAGCTTCCACTGGATCCACTCTCCCCTTAGAAGCGAGCAATTCCACTGCTGGATGGAGAGGTATTCTCTCAACTAGGAACCCGTGTCCACTCGCCTTGGAGAGCTCCTCTAGTGACCAATAGAGCCCATCGCTGCTATCAATCGACGAGGAAGCGTAGGCAGATGCAGTAATGCCCTCTCTAATTCGAGCTACCGGTTCGTAGGCAGCCTTTATAGCTTCCACCCTCACATCGGCAGGCAGATCCATGCCCCTCAAGAGATGCTGGAAGGCCAGCCAAGTAAGCCCGAACCAACCGGTGGTGAACACGACATCCCCCGGTCTAGCTCCCGACCTCTTCACCAACCTCTTCTCGATCCTACCCACCGCAAAGCCAGCGATCATGAGCTCTCTCGATTCCCCAAGATCTCCACCGACGAAGTAGGCACCGAACTCCCTTGATCCCTCTTCCAATCCCTCTATTAATGAGAGGAAATCATCATCACTCATGTCCCTACTTAGTCCAGCGGAAGCCATGAAGAAGAGGGGTCTAGCTCCCTTGGCTGCCAGATCGGAGAAATTCGAGACCACACACTTCCTAGCAAATTGCTTGAGGCTCATTCCCGGCAGGAGATCAGTGGTCTCCGCTACCATATCGGTGTTGAATACGTAGATTCCACCCGCTAACTTCCTAGCCGAGGCGTCATCTCTGCCTAGCTCAAGAAGCTCTTCAGGATCCTTGCTGATGATCTCCCTGATCAGATCTATGAGCTCCCTCTCTGGCCTCACGATACGAAGGTCCCGGCTAAATGTTAAATCTCTTTCCTAATGTGGAGGCTTGGTGATCGCATGGCGAGGAAGGTCGTCATAATGGGTGCCGCTGGCCGTGATTTCCATAACTTCAACGTCTTCTTCAGGGACAATGAGAACTACCGTGTGGTCGCCTTCACGGCGGCCCAGCTACCCGATATAGCAGGTAGGATATATCCACCCGAGCTGGCAGGTAGGCTCTACCCCGATGGTATACCAATAGTCCCCGAGGAGGATCTTCCAAAATTGATACGAGAGCAGGGCGTCGACCTAGTTGTTTTCTCTTACAGCGACGTTTCTCATCAATACCTGATGGATAGAGCTGCGATAGCTCAGGCCTGCGGTGCAGACTTCATGCTCCTCGGTCCTAAGAGTACCATGCTGAAATCGGAGAAGCCAGTGATCGCCGTTACAGCTGTCAGAACGGGAGCAGGTAAGAGCCCAACGAGCCGGAGGATATCCAAGATACTCAAGCAGAGGGGACTCAAAGTAGCGGTAGTCAGGCATCCCATGCCATATGGGGACCTGAGGAAGCAGGTTGTTCAGAAGTTCACCTCCTTGGAGGATCTAGATAGATATAACGCCACAATCGAGGAGAGAGAAGATTACGAGCCCCATTTAAAACTCGGTAACGTGGTATTGGCTGGAGTGGACTACGAGAAGGTGCTGAGAGAGGCGGAGAAGGAGGGAGATGTGATCCTATGGGACGGCGGGAACAACGACTTCCCGTTCTTCGAGCCTGACCTGATGATAACTGTAGCCGATCCGCTCAGGGCTGGACACGAGCTCACGTATTGGCCCGGAAGCGTGAACATCAGGATGGCGGATGTGGTGATAGTAAGTAAGGTGGATACGGCCAGCTACTCCGAGGTGAACGAGGTTCTAGAGAACATAGAGAAGGTGAACCCCAAGGCTAGGGTGATCACAGCCGCCATGCCCTATATGATCGAGGAACCCGATCTTGTGGAGGGTCGTAGAGTCGTGGTAGTGGAGGACGGTCCAACGGTCACCCATGGTGAGATGGGCTATGGTGCAGGATACTTGATGGCGAAGAGGCTTCATGCCGAGGTAATTGACCCCAGACCCTTCGCTGTAGGGTCCATAAAGGAGGTATACGAGAAATATCCTCACTTGGGACCCGTGCTGCCAGCAATGGGTTATAGCGAGAGGCAGATGCGTGAGTTGGAGGAGACGATAAATGCAATACCTGCGGATGCCGTCGTTCTGGGAACGCCAACGGACTTGGGCAGATATCTGAAGATAGATAAGCCGACGGCGCATGTGAAGTACGAGCTCCAAGAGATAGGGCCGCTAACCCTCGACAAGATAATTGAAGACTTCCTAGAGAGGGTGGGACTTTGAACGGAAGAGAAAGGAGAATGTGGCTCCTCACGTGGAGAGAGTTTAAAGAAGCTTTAGAGGATACCGATCTCGCCATATTGCCCATGGGCGTGAGCGAAGCCCATGGAAACCACTTGCCGCTAGGTACCGACTTCATCATACCCGAGTGGATCGCTGAGCAACTGGCTGAGGAGTTGAACGCGCTAATAGCTCCCCCTATAAGATATGGGGTTGTCACGGGTCTTTCAGGGTATTGGGGCTCCATGAGCGTGAGTGAGAACACTCTAGAGGCTCTCACTTACGATGTATTGACGGAACTCTCCAGCAACGGTTTCGAGAGGGTGATAATACTCAACGGTCATGGCGGTTCAGGCCAAGTTAGAGCGATCACCAATGCCATGAAAAGGGCTTGGAGGGAACTCGGCCTCAGGAGCTTGATGGTTATGTGGTGGGAACTCTCCTCGGATATCACAGAGGAAGTTTTCGGCGGTAGCGGTGGGCACGCGGGAGTCGATGAGACTGCTATGGTGATGGTAATAGACCACACCTTGGTCAAGGGAGATATGGAGAGGGAGGAGATATACAGACTGAGGAAGGGAATATCCCCGACGCCAATGCCCGGATCCATACTCTCTTACGATGAGGGGTTCGTTAGCACGGTTCCATCCCCGGACAAGGCGGAAGAGTTTGCTAAGAAGCTACTTGAGAGAATTAAGTCAGAAATAGAGAAGATCTTGGAGGGATGGGATAGGCAGGACATATTACTCTGAGTGAATGGCTAGATCAAACTATTCCTCCAATTTTTAGCCCTAAGGACTATCCTTCGAATCGAGGAGGTTTCGAACATCCTTCTCTCGTCCGGATAGAGTAGGAGGTAGGGTGTATCTTCCCTAAGTCCGGGGATTACCCTGTGTAAGGGCCTTCTATCAGACGTGGGGATGGCTATTCCAATTAGCTTCCTGTGGGCCAGCATGCTAGATGGAGTATATCCGTGGATGTACACCACCCCGAACCTAGGATCCGTCAACCTATCGGCGATCTCCTTAGAGCTACTGCCAATTAACTCGAACGCTGCATACTGATCTCTTCCCATCCTCGTTACTAGGGCCTGCAGTTTTCTAGCGGCGACTAGGGGATTACCTTCGTAGGGATCCCTAGACGGCCTGATAATGACGAAGTCCGCATTTATGGAGTAAGCAAGTCTCACTGCTTCCTCGATGCTCTTCATGGAAGCTTCTGCTATATGGGGATTCGTGCTGAAAACGTTTACATCGCTCACGGGAGATCTCACCGCAACGATGGCATCCAGTTCCCTTACCACAGTCCTAAGGTAAGAGATGACGGTTCTGTGGAGCATGGACGGCAGATAGTGAGGAGGTTCTGTGGAGACCACGACCCCCTCACATCCAGCCTTAACCAGTAGTCTAACTATCTCCGGGAGCTCCGCCCCCCACATGAAGTCAGTAGAACACAATAGCCTCAGACCGTTCGTCAAGATTACCCCCTTCGCCCTCGGGTAGAACCTCGATCCTTACAGGTATATAATTTTGACCTCAAATATGCAAGATTTACCCTCCTTGGGCCGCAATCTTTCGAGATATCTTTTTCAAAACGATGATTTACTGAAAATTATTCTGAGACACTTATTCATAGATCTTACAACCAATCCGTCATGATACAGAGGTTTGTGTCAAGAGGGAAAGGTTATTATACGGCTATAGAAGATAGAAGGGTTCATCATAAATTAGTTCTGGGATACCCGTGGTATAGCATCCCCTTACCTAGTGTCAGATTCTGCAATTCCATTGTCAATAGTATATACTTATTTTCAGAAAAAAGAAAATAAATTCTTTAATTTTTAGAGATTCCATAGGCTTTGATCGAGATACACACACGTATGTTTATATACTTTCGGAGCAATAGAAACTCTCCTATCATTTATTGGATTGTCGAGGGATACTATACCACTAATAAGGCTATCGAGATATAGGCAATCACCTTAATCGATCGATTCTTCGCCGAGAAAATAGTAAAGCTTATATTTAATCTTCCGTTGTTTGAATACGGCCCTATAAGGGTTTGTCAAGAGGTGAGACTGTATGCCTCAGAAGCCTGCCAAGCATCTACCCCTTGCTCCCGTATACCGGATCATAAAGGAGGCCGGCGCTGAGAGGGTCAGCGACGACGCAAAGGCCAGGCTAGCCTACTACCTCGAGAAGTTTGCCTACGAGGTAGGCAAGTACGCTGTTGACCTGGCCAGACACGCCAAGAGGAAGACCGTAACCGACAGGGACATCGAGCTGGCCGTGGAGGCCATCTGGAAGAAGTAAGCCGGCCTCCAAGCTTCTCTTTTCTTTTTGATTGGTAACTTGTCAATAGATAGTGCTATGCTACTTCTTCCCAGCCCTTCCTATCATCCAACAAGTAAAACGGGCCCGGGGGGACTCGAACCCCCGACCTGCGGCTCCGAAGGCCGCCGCTCTATCCTTGCTGAGCTACGGGCCCCTGATGGATGGGGACCTCTTCGGCTTAATAGTGTATTCCCCTAGTCACCCCTCTCTCCGCCCTTGATCACCTGCCTGCTGAAGAAGTAAGCCCCCGCGAGTAACATCACAACAGAGATCACAAGCAATGTCCAATCCCCCTCGGCCAACTTAGCTCCAACCAAGCCGAAGAACGTAGCCCTTGGAACGATAGCTAGTATATTCGCCAGCACAAAGACGAAAAAGTTCATTCCCACAGCTCCAGCCACGTACGATGTGACATCTAGAGGGAGGAAGGGAATTAACCTCGTTATAAAGACTAGCCAACCGCCCCACCTGTCGAACCATAGGTAGACCTTCTTGAGTAAGTCCTCCCTTATGTAGTACTCTAGGATTCTCTTCCCAACAGCCCTCGCGATGAAGTAGTTGAAAATCGATCCCACAGCTATCCCCATCCCCCCGTAGATCCCCACCTCGACGGGACTCATACCCAGCGCCCCGGCAGCAACTAAGACGGCATCAGCGGGTATGGGTGAGATCACGGCTTGAAGGACCATGGCAGCGAAGAGGCCTATCGCCCCATATTTCCTGACGAATGAGGAGACCTCCTCTGCCACGGCTTGGTAATGCCTCAGGTGCTCCCCTATGAATCTGACTTGGTATACGTTCGAGAGGAGCAGGGCGGAGGTCAGGAAGCCAAAGCTGCTGGGCCTCATATTCAATTTACTCAAGAAAACGATAATCATGATTCCCTCCAGCAGGTAAATCCCCCAGAGTGGAGAAGGAGGATCGGTGAAGATCTGAACGATCGCAGGAGGGAAGGATGCTATCGATGAGATCGCGATAGCGCCCCTGATAGAAACCCCGGATGATGTTAGCAGGGCTAGGGAAAGACCACTCCCTCCAAATCCCAAGGAGCTCATACCCTGAGCGAATCCGGACACGAAACCGTCCATAGCGTCCGGCCTGCGATTTTCCTCTACTGCAAGAAGGCCCCATCTGAGGAAAGCTACAGCTAATAGCCCGATGAACGAGAGACCGGCCACCACCAGCCCTCCTATCGTGGGGTCTTCATAGTTCAACCACCCTCTCAGCATTAGAGTTAACAACGAAGAGGTCAGCAGGGCAGATACCGCCGCCTTAGGCTCTAAACCTTCCCTCACGAGATATATTCCTGGGATTCCGGCCAAGTGTCCTGAAGGAAGGGGCCATACTGGTATCCATTCTAGGAGCCCGGCGGCGTACTCCAGCATATGTAGGATGATTAAGTTTCAAATATTAATAGTGGTTGGTAGGGCGATGGTCGACTTCACCTACGGGGGAATGAACAACCCTCACAGGGATCTGATGGAGGAGGTAAAGCTAATCCTCGAACTCGGCTTGGACTACGTGGAAATAACAGTCGAATGGCCTAACTCATGGGTTGACAACATCCTTGATAATGTGAGCGAACTCTTTGAGTTAGCCAATTCTTACAACTCATTCTATCTGGTACATTCCCCTTGGTACTTGGAGATAGGTCATCCATACGATGATGTGAGGAGGGGCGCCCTCAGGGAGGCCTTCAAGGTCATAGATATCGCCGCCAAATTGGAATCTGCCTACGTAACATTCCATCCATTCACTCCAGGATGGTTAGCTGCTCTGAGGGAGAAGGCCAGGGAGTTCAACGTGGCTGGTTTCAGAGAACTAGTTGCCTACTCTAAAGAGAAAGGAGTCCAGATACTGGTGGAGAACGTTGATCACGGCGCCTTCAGATCTCCCTCCGACATAAGGTATCTGGTGGATAGCGTGCCCGGACTCCTCGTCACCTTGGATATTGGGCATACCTTCCTCAATGGAGGCGTGGATAAGCTCAGATCCTACATAAACAAGCTCGGTAGCGAGATCATGCACTTGCACGCCCATGATAACGACCTCAATAGGGACCTCCACCTCCCTATAGGGGCTGGCAGAATACCATGGAATGAAGTTGTTGAGGAGATCAGATCTTGGGGTTATAAGGGCACAGTAACGTTGGAACCCCACGTATCGGACATGGACTATTTGAAGATCTCGAGGGACAAGCTCTCGTTCTTACTTGAGGCTCCAAGCCACTAGACACGTTACGGAGGTTATTAGCACGGAAACCATCACCCCAAGCAGGATCTGAACCATGGTATGGGATCTTGATTTCCACCTGGACCAAGCTAGGAT
Organism: Thermoproteota archaeon; assembly: GCA_035319845.1. Lineage (GTDB taxonomy): Archaea > Korarchaeota > Korarchaeia > Korarchaeales > Korarchaeaceae > Korarchaeum. Next base: position 9,545 of record JACXSR010000136.1, on the reverse strand, counting down.
GGGAACTAAGATCATTAATAGAGCCCCCAACGGGTAATTCCCCAATATCATCAGGAAGGCAGCCGGACCGGCTAGACCCGCCATGTGGACGCTCACCTTGGTAGCGTAGTGATTGATCACGGCTATTGCTAGGGTTACTGTTAGGTAGGAGAGGGAGAGAACAGCCATCGGGTAAGAGTTCAGTAATGCGAGCGTTACGGTGGCCACTGAATAGCAAGCTATGGCTTGGGCGAAAAAAGGGCCTCTAGCATACCTATCCGGAACGAGGATATCCATTTCCCCGGAGAGGGACTTCTTCACAACATTGGCCACCGGACATATGACAATTAGCAGGAAGGACACTATAAGCCCTAGGATGTCCGGGTACATTGCATAGACTCCCAGAGCTGAGATCGCTGCGATTGTCACCGGTGAGAGCAGCAGGGCTATGGCTCTGTGGACATCCATCGGTGGCCAATCCTAGGTTGATTTAAAAAAGAGTTTCGCCGCCTAAAACCTATGAAAACGAAAGTTTCCCTCCTCTACTCACTGAGAGATCCAGCGGGCAGGAACATGGCCTCCGAGATAGGCAGGAGGTTAGGAGAGCAGTTTAATTTGGGGGATAAAGGTATAGAGCTGATCAGCTTCGAGAGAGAAATCCTATACGTGAAAAACTGCGAGGAGCTAGGAGTATCCGATTTCGATTATATTGTTGTCCTCTCCAGACACAGCGGTACCCATCATAGACCCATATTCACCGCTCATGTCCCTGGAAACTTCGGTCGAGCGCGGTATGGAGGTGAGTCTTTCAAGTTGGGCATAGCGATACCGTCCTTAATGAAGGAGTACCTAATAGCTGCCTCCAAGAGAGTGGGTGGAACGGGCTACTCAGTCGGATTCGAACCGACCCATCACGGCCCCACTATCGATAAGCCCTTGGCCTTCCTAGAGATAGGTTGCGATGAAGGGGCTTGGAATGATCCAAGTGGGATTAAGATAGCAGCAGAATCAGTTATAGAGGCGTTAGAGAATTGGACTACCGGTAAGTACATTCCAGCAATAGCTTTCGGCGGGCCGCACGTGAACGATCACTTCACTAGGGTGGAGATCACCACGGAATACGCGATTGGCCACGCCGCGAGGAAGCTCGATGCTGGCTGGGTGGATATCACCATGGTGAAACAAGCCATTGAGAGGAACGGGGAACCACCGCAGGTGGCTATAGTCGATAACAAGGGCTTGAAGGGAGAGGATCGGGAGAGGATAGAGTCCGCTATAAGAGAGATAGGATTGAGGGAGATCAGAGTCAAGAGACTTCTGAGGGAGGGAGTTGAGGCCGAGAGGTCGCAGGGGGGTCAGAAGAAAGAGATATAAGACCCCCTTCTTCTTCGACAGAACAGTTCCAAGAGATCTTTACTTCTCTATCCAGAGAAGGCTGAATTACTTGGGGTATGGGGCTGTTTGGCAGCCAAGAAGCGCCGTTAAGGGTAGAGATAGGGACATAAGGGAAATACTCGACTACTGCGTGGCGAGGGGTATTAAACTGTACATCACTTTTTCAAAGAGAATTACGATACCACCGGAATATGAAAATAAAATTAAATTAATTAGGCTTAAAGGTGGAAGGAAGAAAACAGTAAATAAGATTTTAGCCTTACTATTCACAGAGCTGGCATCCGGGGAAAAGAATTAATAAACTGGTGACCCATTGAGCTTGGGGAGGATATAGGGAATTGCTGAGTTTCCGGCCTTCCGAGGATGAGGAAGGTGAAAGTAGACGTATCGTAGTCAGGAGACTCGTATTGGATGTAGTGAAACCACACAATCCGAACATAGTCGACATGGCAGAAGGGCTCTCCGAGCTAAAGGGAGTCAAGAAGGTGGATATAGAAGTAAAGGATTATGATTCCACTATTGAGAGGCTGAAGATAATCTTGGAAGGGGATGACTTGGACTACGATGAGATAGTGAAGGTAATCCGGTACTACGGGGGGAATGTGGCGAGCCTCGATGGGGTTACGGTCGAGACTGAGTCTGGATCGGAGTGAACTTAGGTTCTACCTTGAAACCCACGGGTGCTCAATGAACAGATCTGACTCTCAAATAATGGAGAGCTTACTCAGGAGAGCGGGCTGGATCAAAGTAGATGAGCCTGAGAAAGCAGATGTTCTCATACTCAACACCTGCAATGTGAAAACCCCAACCGAGCAGAGAATGCTCCACAGGGCGAGAATTCTGTCTAGGTACGGCCCCTTGGTAGTGGCAGGATGTATGGCTAAATCTCAACCCGAGCTGCTCAGGCCCTACTCCAAGGTCCTAGTGGCGCCTAGATCCATAGATTCAATCGTAGAAGCCGCCTTTCTGGCCTTAAAAGGAGAAAAAGGCGAGTTTCTGGGATGGAAGAAGCTGGATAAGGCTTCTTACGAGAGAGAACACTCAGACCTCATAGGAATAGTACCCATTGCCGAGGGCTGCTTGGGTTCCTGTACCTATTGTATCACCAAGCTGGCTAGAGGAGGGCTGACGAGCTTCCCTAGGGAGAGCATAATCACTAGGGTTCGGGATTTCTTGGCCATGGGAGTTGTGGAGATCTGGCTGACAGCGGAAGATACCGGGGTCTACGGCTGGGATATTGGGACCGATCTATCGAATCTGTTGGAAGGCGTAGTCTCACTGGAGGGAGATTTCCGGGTCAGGGTAGGAATGATGACCCCTAATTCCGCTCTCAGGATAGCTGACAGGCTACTAGACTCCTTCAAAAGCCCTAAAATCTATAAATTCTTTCACCTACCGGTCCAAAGTGGCTCAAATAGGATCCTCAGATTCATGGGAAGGGACTACACGGTGGAGGAGTTCATCTACCTAGTGAACCGCATAAGAGAACGGTACGAGGATTCAACTATAAGCACCGACATCATAGTCGGTTTTCCCGGAGAAACGGAGGACGATTTTCACCAGACTTTAAGGCTACTGGAGGAGGTACAGCCGGATGTGGTGAACCTAAGCAGGTTCGGACCTAGACCTAAGACGAAGGCCGCTTCGCTACTCCAGCTCCCAGTGAGCGTGATCAAGAGGAGGAGCAAGGAAGCAATGGAACTGATAGAGGAGATAAAAGAGAAGAGGAATGAGAGATTTCTGGGGAGAGACCTAGTGGTACTCGCATCCGAGGTTACCCCCAAAGGAACCCAAGGCAGGACACCTTCATACAAGCCGGTGGCCCTAGGGAAGGTCGAACCTGGATACTTCTATGAGGTCATCATCGAGGGATTCAGGAGCAACTACTTGCTGGGGCGGGTAGTAAGGAGGCTCGGAAAAGCTGGCCTCAGCTTAAACGTGCAGGTTGAGGGGTGCTCTTCTAGGTAAAATTTCAAAAAAGAGGTGGAGAACTCAGGATCTGTCCAGCCCGCTCTTCACTTCCACAGCATTTTGCTGCTTTGGCTTGAACAGCTTGACTAGGGCCTTGTAGACATTCCAAGCCCACGTTTCGTCCGAGAATCCCACTACATTGACGGTGGCATAAGAGTGCTCTGGCCACGTGTGTATTGCCACGTAACCCTTCCTCATCATCAAAAAGCCGCTAACGCCGTAGGGTTCGAACTCATGGACATGTACATGCACGCTCTCTTCTCCAACCTCCCTAGCCAACCTCCTTAGCATCTCTTCCATGAGAGAGGGGGAATCTAAGATCTCCCTATCCTCTATATCATAAAGCTCCGCTATCACTTGGGTCTCCTTCGGCCTTACCTCAGAGTTCATAGCTCTCTCCCGGTTTGAGGATTATCACTTCGCAGTCCAAACCCCTCTCCCTGAGCAGTTCCTTCAACTCCTCCGGCCTACCTTTGAGGACGGGGAAGGTCTCGTAGTGCATTGGGATCACCTTCTTTACCCCGAGGAGCTCAATAGCCTTGGCTGCCTCCAAGGGTCCCATCACGAAATGACCGCCTATGGGCAGTAAAGCCAAATCCGGCTTGTACAGTTCCCCTATCAGCCTCATATCATAGAAAACACCCGTATCACCAGCGTGATAAATTCTCTTTCCATCCAACTCCACTACGACCCCTGTAGGGGCTCCGATGGGACTACTGTGTATTGCCGTCGTCAGAGCGATCTTCACACAATCCACCTCAAAGAAGCCCCCAATGTTAGCTCCCACGGTCTTCTCAACTCCCCTGTTTCCGGCCTCCATTGCTATCTCGTAGATGCTTACAATGGTCCCTCCATGAGACTTCGCCAGTTTAATAGCATCATCTAAGCCGTGATCCCCATGTGCATGCGTCACCACGTAGATATCCGCTCCTTTGCACTGATCTATCGATATTGGGGACTGTGGATTACCTTCTATCCACGGGTCTATGAGCACCCTCTTACTACCCTCTAGCAGGAAGGCAGAGTGTCCCAAGAATGTGACCTTGACCATCTTACCACCCCACTGGGCGCCCTGCGAAAAGAGATAACTCTTACTCCCGCCTGCCCATGACGCGCTTGAGTCTCTTCAAGACACCCCATCTCTCCTTCCTCTTAGCGCCGCTCTTGACCTCGGAGAGGGCGACAAGGATCTTCGTCCTGATGGAGCTCCTCTTTTCAATTCTCAACATCCCGGCTAGGAATGAGAAGACATCATCTCTCGACACATTCTTCGAGAGAGAAGTCACAAGGGCCTCCCTAACCTTGGGCGAGGGATCCTCTCTGAACATCCCGAGCAGCTCCAGCGGAATCTCACCCCTGTCAAAGAGCTTGGATGCGCACTTGAGGTATGCCAGTCTCACCTCCGGATTGGGATCCTCCGCCCACTCCTTTAGCGATTCCATGGTCTCCCTATCGCACACCTCTCGAAGGATCAATATAGCGAGATCCCTAAGGGGACCCCCAATAATCTCCTCCTTTAATACATCGAGGAGGGTATCTTCCACTATCCGCTTCGTGATGTAACCTTCGAGGGCATTAGCCAGTCTCAGCAATCGGGAGGCCAGCTGCTCGTCACAGACACCTTCGACCTCGCATTCTCTTATAATCTTCAGAATAACTTCTATCCCATTATCTAAATCTCCGGATAACAAGCGTGAAATTGAATTATACAACACTTGAACGTAATGCTCAAACCTTTCTGAAGCCATCTGACCTAACTGGCGCAAGCGTTTATTATAAGTTGACTCCCACTATCCAGCGGTGATAAAAGGTGGTTGTGGAAATACCGGCGCCGCGGTTCGTTGAGGTCGATGGTAGGAAGATCGCAATAGGTGGTCCGCGGCCGAAGCTCAGAGAAGGGGAGAAGCTGCTCAGGCACACCTCATCGGTATGTCCCGTATGCTACAGACTGCTTCCTGCGATCATCTTCGAGAGAGACGGCGCTGTCTACATAAGAAAAGAGTGCCCCGAACACGGCGAGTTCGAGGACCTTTACTGGGGAGACGCCGAGATGTTCAAGAGGGCCATGGAGTTCGAGGTTCCCGGAAGGGGAATTTATCCTCCTCATACCGAGCTCTCCGCCCCCTGTCCCTTCTCCTGTGGTATATGCCCGGCTCACCAAAACACGACCGCTCTAGCGAATTTAGTGGTGACCAATAGATGTAACTTAGATTGCTGGTACTGCTTCTTCTACGCTGAGAAGGCCGGTTATGTGTATGAACCCACCTTGGAGGAGATAGATAGGATGGTAGATCTCCTCATAAAGGAGAAGCCGGCTCATGGAAACGCCATCCAGATCACAGGTGGCGAACCTACCCTTAGGGATGATCTGGTGGAGATAGTCAGGCTCCTCAGGAGGAAGGGTATCACCCATATACAGCTCAATACTCAAGGTATCATATTCGTGGAGAAGCCCGAGCTCATGAGGGAGCTGAGGGAGGCGGGGGTCAACACCATATACATGAGTTTCGACGGTGTCACCCCCGAGGCCAATCCTAAGAACCACTGGGAGATCCCGTACATATTGGAAGCCGCTAGGAAGGCGGGAATGACTAGTTTAGTGCTCGTTCCCACGGTAATCAAGGGGATAAACGATCACGAGGTAGGCGACATGATAAGGTTCGCTGCCTATAACATAGATGTCGTTAGGGGTGTGAACTACCAGCCAGTTTCCCTCACTGGTCAGATGCCCAAGGCCGAGAGGGAGAAGTACAGGATAACGATACCGGATGTAATAAGAAGGATAGAGGAGCAGACCGATGGACAGATATACAGGGAGGCTTGGTATCCAGTCCCATTCACCGTGGCCGTGAGCGAGTTCATAGAGGCCGTGACTGGTGAGCCCAAGCTCATGATGACCAATCACCCGGCCTGTGGAATGGCCACCTACGTTTTCCCTGTGTTCGAGAAGGTTGATGGGAAGAAGAGGGTGACTAGATTCATCCCGATAACGGACTTCGTGGATGTAGATGGATTCTATCACTTCCTTAAGGAGAAAGCTAGGGAGATCAGGGAGGAGCGCAAGAATAGATGGCTTACCCTCCTCAAGGTGGTTGCTAAACTACCGAGCTTCATAGAGAAGGATAAGCAACCCCCCGGCATAAACTTGATCGGAATACTCAGAAAGATAATACTTCAGAGGAGCTACAAGGCGCTGGGAGAGTTCCATTATAAATCGCTCTTCCTTGGGATGATGCACTTCATGGATCTGTACAACTACGATGTCCAGAGGGTCATGAGATGTGACATACACTACCTTTCCCCCGACGGCAGGGTCATACCTTTCTGCACGTACAATGTGCTCTCCGATCTGTACAGGGATAAGATAATCAAGGAGCACTCCATGAGCTTCGAGGAGTACGAGCGTAAGTACGGTAAGGGATTGATAGGAGCCGAGAGCAAGTACAGGAGGGACATCCCCAAGCTGGAGAACTCCGAGATATATGTGAAGACCTACGAGCCCTTCTTCCATAGGTTCAGAAGGCTCCCCGCAGCAGTGAGAGAATCCCAGTGAGTTAAATTGTACGACATAGCTGTGGTGGGCGCCGGCCCAACTGGGGCCGCCCTATCATATTTCCTATCCTCTAGCGGATTCAGGGTGCTTACCATAGAGAAGGATCCCCAGCCCGGAACGAGGACCATCTGCGGAGAATATTTGCCCGATCCTGATTCGCTTAAACTGGAAGGAGATGTTGCATCAGCTTACTTCGACTTTTTCAGGCCCTTTATAATCCATAGGATGGAGAAGATCAGGATGGAAGTGGGGAACAGGGAATTCACGACCGACTACGTGGGATACTCCATCGATAGGAAAGCTATGATAAGTCACAGACTCGAGGACTCCCTATCACAGGGTTCTACACTCGTTACGAGGGAGACTTTCATCACTGCTCGACCTTCGGAGGACGGATATCAAGTGACGACATCGAGGGGCAGATACGAGGTGAGATATTTGGTAGGGGCGGACGGATTCGGCAGCAGGGTCTCCAAATTGATCAACGGAGATTTGACGGTCAGGTGCGATGACCTCGCGTTGGCATTCTCCTCCGAGGTCATGATGGAAGTGAGGGAGCCCGATGTGATGAGGCTCGTGATAAGCGAGACTTTGGCCCCCGGAACCTACGCTTGGGTTATCCCGAGATCTGAGAGGGCTGCGAATGTCGGAGTCGGCGTCAGACTCAACATGATCAACGGATTCGATCCAAAGAGGGCAATGAAGAAGCACCTAACAAATCTGAAGGTGATGACCGAACCGAAGCTCAGGGGGCGGTACGTCCCCGCCGGGGGGATGGTTAAGAGACTTCATGATGGAGGAATCTTCCTAGCTGGAGACGCAGCTGGGATGACGGTCCCCTCAAACGGTGGAGGAATGCACACCGGCATAATAGCAGCATACCTTCTAGCTAGGTCGCTGGCGGAGGACAAGCCCGAAAACTACGTGTTCCATGTCAACAGGATAATCAAGCCGATGGTCAGCATAGGCCTCACACACAGGAGGGCGGCCGACTTCCTACTCAGAACAGGCCTCCTCTGGAGGACCCTTAGATTCCTGCCCCGTTCCATGGTTGAGGAGGTAATCAGGGTGGAGCGTGGGCCTTACTACCCTGTTCTTAAATTCCTCTCCTCGCTTTACGGACCGGTAAGGGGCAGAGTCGGTAGCTATCCAGCCTGTAAATAGGGTTCTCGCACTCATCGCACATTAAAGCGATATCGAACTCGTTGGAATAGATCGTCGAGCCCTCGATCGATGTGATGATACCCCCTCCTCCTCCCAGTGAGGAAATGAGCCATCTGACCTCATCCCTTATCTGATGGGGGGCTCTCTCTTCGGTGAGAGGGGCGAGCAAGGGAGCTATAACCACGAAGTCCCTCTTCTCATACGCAACTGATTGGAGCAAGGCCATCAAGGAGACCGCGTCCTTACCCGCGGTGGGCAGCCTCGATGCATCAATTATCAGCACACCAGCCATCTCGGGTAAAGCTTCATGTAGAGAAGGTCCTCCCTCCCCAAATAACTGTCGAAGTAGGGATCTCCCTGGCTCGGGGATCCTCACATCCTCCAATAGTGATATATCCCCCGTCCTTAGGACCTCACTTATCACCGAGGGATTCACTCCACTAAGGTAGGAGAGGAGAATGGAGGCGGTCATGTAGTAAGATGGCCCAAGGCTACCTGCATAGCCGAACCAGATCTCTTCAGGCCTAGCAATTCTGATCTCAATGTTTCCCAATCTTTCAATCGCATTACCACTCCAGTCAACCAGCACCACCCTTCTATTGTTTGAGAGGATGGCGGACAAAGATATCGCTAGAGAACTGGCTAGACCTACAGATTCGCAGATCACTAAAACCGATCTAAAGGATAGAGATGTTAGATCGATTCTGTTTTGAGGAGAGTCCTCCTTCATCGCCTTATTAGGAATAGTGGAGATGAAGGTGAGCAGTAGTAGAGGGGGGAGGAGGAGGGAGCCTAGGGCCAAGGGGAGGTAATACCTGAGGTCAACGCTACTCCTGATCCTGAAACCTGAATAGAAGAGGATAGTGGCCAAGGAGACGTTGATTAACCTCTGGGGCATCTCCATGGGCCATATCCTCACCATCTCCACGGAGAGGAACATGAAACCGAGTATCAGCAATACTACGGACAGCACATCCCTAGGACCTCTAAAAACCCTTCTGAGAAGGGAGAGTAGGGAGATCACGTCTCCAGCTCTCCCCGCTTGGATAAGAGCCGCTCTAGGAACCTGAGCTCCTCTAGGAGATACCTCATCTCGGCCCGATAAATGGCTCTCATCTGATCCTCCATGGATTCAGCGCCCAACAGGAAACCCTCCACTCCGATGGACAGTGCTTCACGTATCAGATCGACCGAGGGAACCTCCTCCCCTAGATCCACCATGAGATGGTCGAAGCTGGAGGCTACAGGAAGGGCCGCGCGGAACCCCTCTAGATTCACGGGCAAAATCGCACCATCGTAGAGCTCCGACAGCTCATTGGCCGACAGTACAAGCTCAGCCCTTCCCAGATATATGAAGAACTCCGAGCTGGGTGAGGAGGCCGCGATGGAAAACAGCTTTTCCTTTGCCTCCTCCACATTATCGGCCTCCACGACCACTTTCACCGCGCCTAAATTCCCTATATCCGCGGTATCCCCCACTATG
>JACXSR010000172.1:0-2033 GCA_035319845.1 Thermoproteota archaeon | reverse complement strand
CCCGCTCCTCGTGTATCCGGCGCTGTAGGAGCCCGCTAGATATCCGAGCCCGAGGGAGAGGTTGAGCGTCGAGAAGGACATAAGCACGCTGGCCAGCAGGGTAATCGGGTCCCCCAGTATGAGAGAGGAGATCAAGCCAGCTGGTACGAGGAGGAAGGGCAGGGCGGCTCCTCCCCAGTAAATGCCTATCCATAGTAGAATGCTCCTGATTCCTCCTTCATCTATGGGGAGTCGCTTGAGAGGATCCAGTAGCCCGTCAGAGATGAGCATCTGGAGGTTCAGAGCCATGGTGAGGACTCCCATGACCACATCCATCATGAATAGCATGGAGAGGAGGAGACAGGATACTTCCCTACCGAGAACCGCACCCAACCCCAGGGAAGAGGATAGGAGTGAGAACATTATTGTTAAGAGGATGTTATACCTGAGGGCACTCTTTCCAGTTATCCTGATGAACTCCCTCCCCTTTCCGTGCTTCCTGGCTGATCTATAGGCTGCTTCCATGGCTATGATCTCTGCAGCCCTCCTCCAGGCCATGCTTCCCATTGAAATGCTCGGTGAGGCCTTATTAACGTTGGTAAGGGCTACAAAACTTTCTCAATACATGTGAGAGGGTTCCTCCAGAATTACGGATGAGAAGGGTGAATTGTGTGCGAATGGCTACTGGACGCTAAGTTAGGTGACGGGTTGGAGCTCCTCTTCATCGAGGAAGGTGGGTACAGGAGGGAGTGTAGGAGGGTCTCACTCGAGATTTACGCCTCGTACGAGCACTGGCTGGAGGACCTCGTTGATGCTTACAATCTGAGTATGAGGGTGGAGGAATGGTCGAAGCCCCCACTCTACAGGAGCACGCTCGATGTGGCGATCATCGAGGTGGAGCCGGGTCTCTACAGACGCATTGTCGGGATCCTCCGTGGCAGGGTAAGGCTATGGAACACATTCCCATCCCCGCTCCAGCAGGTCCTGTGGAGATCCGGCCTCACCCCCTCCGTGTGCGATGCGGGCTTACCCGAGCCGAGATATGTGAAAATAGGCTTCAGGGGATGGGCCGGTCCTCCCAACGTTCCATCCTGGAGGTACATCAGTAAAGTGGAGGTTTCCTTGAATGGCGATCCCATGACGCTGAATCCGGGGGAGGTGGGCGACATCGTCGAGTCCTACTCCCCCCATGTGATAATCTTGGAGGGCGTTAAGTGGAGGAGGCTTGCCCTCTCCATCCCCGGGATCCGGTCCGCCTTGAGGGGTGGTGTGTTAGTGAGCTCCCTGCCGTTGGGGGTGACCGTGAGAGGGCTTATGGAGTGGAGTTCCCTCTCCCACGCCCCCATCAGGCTGGTGTCCGGTTACACGATAGGAAAGGTGCTCACGAGTGTGGAGGCTTTCAGGGCCATGGAAAGGAGGTATTTGGTGCCAGAAGTGGCCGTGAGGGTGGAGAAATGGAAAAGCGTCGGGGAACTGTTGAGGGCAGACAGGGGAGGTCTGACACTCACGCCCAAGCCCGGGATCTACTGGGGCGTGGCCCAGTTGGATTTCGATTCCTTCTTCCCATCGATAATAAGCCAAGAAAACATAAGCCCCGAGACCGTGAACGATCCTTCATGCCCGGACTGGTTCGAGATCCCCGGTGTGGGTCACCGGGTATGCAGGGAGAGGAGAGGTCTGGTCTCGGATGCGGTGGGCGAGTTAGTGGAGAGGAAGAGGCTGTACAAGCGTATAGGTGATTCAGATAGGTTAGATGCGATAAAGTGGGTCCTGGTGGCTTGTTTCGGTTATTTGGGGTATAGGAATGCCAGATTTGGTAGTATAGAATCTTACGAGAGCGTCACAGCCATGGCGAGGCACCTCGCATCGAGGGCAATCGAGATCGCATCTAGAAGGGGCGAGGTAATCCACTTTCTCGTGGACTCGCTTTTCGTGAGAACTCCTGACCCGGAATCCCTCGCTGAGGAGATAGAGAGGAGTTTGGGATACAGGATAAGGGTGGACTCTGTCTATAGATGGCTGGTGTTCTTCCCCCCAGATAGAGAAAGGGGGAT
>JACXSR010000127.1:0-2051 GCA_035319845.1 Thermoproteota archaeon | reverse complement strand
GAGGAATGGACTTAGACTTAAACCCCCCCTAGATGCGTGATGATGGGATGGAGGTACTCATACCCGAAGGAGTTAGGGATGATATGGTGGATCATGCCCTTTCAGAATACCCGAGAGAGGCATGTGGCCTCCTAGCCGGTGAGAAGGTGGGGGGCAGGATCTTCACGATCCGAAGGGTTTATAGAACGAGGAATGCTTCGGAATCCCCGTTGAGATACGAGATAGATCCTAGGGACATGTACAGGGCACTCCTTGACGCGGAGAAGGAGGGCTTGGAGATAGTTGGCGCATACCATAGTCATCCCCTCGGGAAGCCATACCCGTCCAAGATGGATGAGGAGAGGGCTCATCCTGGCTTCCTCTACGTGATAATCTCCGTTCCTAGGATCAGGATTGGGGCCTTCATCTGGGAGGAGGGAGGATTTAGGGAATTGCCCATCAGGATCGCGCGCCCTTTTATCTGAGACCCCTCCCAGCGTATCGATGAGGGTCGACCCGTTCCTAGTCGAGAGGTTCATGGGTAAGTACGAGCACGATGTGGAGTTGAATCTAGCCGAGACGTGCGTGAAACCCTTCTCCTTGGGGGAATTCCTGAGGTTTGTGGGCAGGGAAGACTACCTAGAGGAGCTTAAGGATCTGCAACTGACCTACGGCTACGTGGAGGGACTTCCTGAACTCAGGGAGAAGATATCTCAGCTGTACGACGACTTGAGCCCTGAGGACGTGCTCGTCTCCAGGGGAGCGATAGATGCGAACTTCCTTGTCTTCTTCAGCCTCGTTGATCCGGGTGACAGGGTAGTGTCTATCTTCCCAGCCTATCAGCAGCTCTACAGCCTGCCAAAGGCCTTTGGCGCTGAGGTAAGACTTCTTCGCCTCAGAGAGGAGGATTCCTGGTACCCCAACTTTGAGGAGCTCTCGCGCCTGGCTCAGGGGGCTAAGATGATAGTGGTGAACAACCCCCATAATCCCACCGGCCTCCTGCTGGGGAAGGAGGATCTCTCCCACGTGTGCGAGATAGCCGAGAGGTCCGGGGCCTATGTTCTGGCGGACGAGTCCTATTACGGGCTGAACATATTCGGTGATGAGGTGCCCTCCATGCTCGATCTCTGTGATAGAGCCATCGTAACTAGGTCATTCTCCAAGTCACTGTCGCTCACCGGACTCAGGCTCGGTTGGATAGCGACCAAGGATGAGGAGGTGATGAGCGAGCTGATGGCTCACAGGGATTACACCACCATAAGCGCCAGCATCCTCTTGGAGCACCTCGCTCTCCTAGCCTTGGATAATGTGGATAGGATATATGAGAGGAACTTGCAGATAGTCAGGAGGAACTTCGAGATCCTGAGGGAATGGGTTGAGTCGGAGCCCCTCATCGACTGGATCCCACCTAGAGGTGGAACGGTAGCGTTCCCCAGCTACTCCATGGATATGCCCTCGGAGGAACTGGTTCTCAGGCTTATCAGGGAGAAGGGGGTATTCATGGTCCCCGGATCGTGCTTCGAGATCGAGGGTCACTTCAGGATAGGGTTTGGAGGGGATAGTGAGGAGCTGAGGGAGGGCCTCAGGAGGTTCAGTGAGCTCTTGAATGGGATGTAGCAGTCAGAGTTTCCGGGATACGAGATCGAGCTCAAATACTAGGATGTCAGGTTCCTCCAGCTCCCACTGGGTGAATCCCCGGCGCCTCAGAGCCTCGGCCACACTCGGCATGTCCTCGGGAACCATTATCCCGACCTTCCTCCCCTCCTGAAACGCTAAGGTTTGCATTCCATCCAGAGCATGCTCTATCCTCCTGTAGCTGAAGGGTGTGAAGATCGTCGCAGGTTCCTTTGGCAGTAGGAATCCCTCATCATCGATTTTGTATGCCCTTGCATGATCGCTGAGCCATCCTGGGGTACCATCACATTTCTTGAGGAACTTCCAGCCCACTGGTACAGGCTCCACATCAGGGAGTCTGGGTTCCACCTCCTCAAGCTTCACACTCACGTGGTCCGGTTCCTTATACAGGTGGTAGAACCTCTTTACCACCTTGAAGCCCGTGCTCTCGCCCAAGT
>JACXSR010000143.1:0-2068 GCA_035319845.1 Thermoproteota archaeon | reverse complement strand
TCAGGAGAGTAAGGACCTCAGTGGACAGGACATCTCCGTGAACTGGACCTTCGACCTTGAGGAAGGGGCCTACTATTGGTGTGTGACCTCCTGCGACATGGCCGAGGGCAGGCAGAACTGCGTCACCTCCAGCAACTTCTCTTTAGGCGTTAAGGTCCCTGTGCAGCCGGTAGGTAGAGCTCCTCCAAGTCCACCACCGTCCGAGATCGCTAGAAGGTATGGGGCGGTTCCCTTCAAGCTCTACACGTACTTCTCACCTCCCAGCGCCGATGTGGGTGATGAGGTGGAGGTATACGTACTGCTTGAGGGAAGGCTTCCCATAGCAGGCCAGCTCACTTACAAGCTCCCATACGGGTTGAAATACGTGGAGGGAAGCTCTGTGATAGATGGAAAGAGAGTGGAGCCGATTAAGAGAGATAAAGAACTCATTTGGGACGTAGGGCCCGGCAGCAAGGTCATCAGATTCAGGGTTAAGGTGCTGATGGCTGCTCACGGAACCTTATGGGGTGAGACATGGATCCTCGATGCCGTAGGCACCTCACCGCTGGTGGTCGGTGGGAGCCTACCCAGCATAACCCCTCCAGAATCTACGGGTGAGATTCGCCTTTCCACGGGATATAAGGTGTCGGCTGAGGTCCTGCTCAGTCCGACCCTAGCTAGGGTAGGAGATTCAGTGAAGGTGGTTGTGAATCTTAGGGGCGAGGGAAGGGTGCCCGTTTCCCTAGAAGTATCTGATGGACTCCATATAGCGAATTCGACTAACCACAAGGAGGTTGAGTTACCAGCCGAAGTGAGCTACGAGGTGATTCCATCAAGAGCAGGTACGGGGCTTGTAAGTATTTCAATAGGAAACGAGACTGTAAGCATCCCATTACCCGTTATAGAGAGCGAACGGGACATCCTCACCGTGACGGAGACCGTCACGGAGACTGAGACAGTCACGCTCACCGTCGCCCATGAAAAAACTACTAGAGTTGTTGGTGTTGGGTGGGAGTGGCTGATCGTCTCCGCTTGGATCGCAGCTATCGTATTGTTCCTAGCCTTCAGGAGGAGAAGAGTACCCTTCAGGTCCTAACCTCTCTCTTTCCACAGCCCACGAAGAGAGTGGGATCAGTTGCGGTGGAGGAGGCCTGTATCTTTCAGCGCCTCCTCGACCCTTTTGATCTCCTCAGCCGTGAGGGGTAGGGAGGGCCTTCTAGGATATCCGGCTGGGAGTCCCCTCATCTTCAAGGCCTCCTTAGACGCGCTTAGCTGGTTCATACCCTTCACTATCACTTCGTTGAGCATAGTGAGGGTGAGCTGAAGCCCGGATGCCCTTTCCAAATCTCCCCTCTTGAAGGAGTTGTAGAGATCCACCGCGAGTTCGGGGGCGAATATCGCCACTCCGATTATACCCCCCTCTCCTCCCAGCATCAACGTCGGAAGTAGCATATCTCCCGTACCAGCGAGCACCGATATGCGATCTCCGACCTCACGGATGAGCTCAGATATCCTCCATAGTAACCCACTAGACTCCTTTATGCCGACTATAATGTCGAATTCGTGAACAAGTTCCCTGATCAGGCCAATAGACAGGTTATATCCGACGAACTTGGGGACATTGTAGAGGATTATGGGCAAGCCTGTCTCTCTGGCGATCGTGGAGTAGTGCTCCCTGAGCTCCCTCTCATTGGGCTTGAAGTAGTACGGAGGGGTGAGCAGGATGGCATCGGCACCCGCTCCCTCCGAGTCCCTGACCTGTGATAGAATACCCGCGGTAGAGGGCGATGATACCCCTGCGATGACCGGGACTTGACCGCCGACGGAATCAACGACCCTCCTTATGACCTGAACCCTCTCCTCCCTGGATAGGAGGGGTCCTTCGCCATTGCTGGCGCATGTGGCGAGGGCATGAACGCCAGAATCAAGCCAGAAGTCAATAAGCTTATCGAGAGATCCAAGGTCTAGGGATCCGTCCTCGTTGAAAGGCGTCACATGAGGAGGGATCACTCCTTCAGGTCTCATGGGCATCCTCCAAATCAGAAGGGGGAAGCTTTAATGATGCCCTACAACCTCGCCCTCACCTCCT
>JACXSR010000170.1:0-2074 GCA_035319845.1 Thermoproteota archaeon | reverse complement strand
AGCGGTTACCACGAATCCGCTAGGTACCCTTGCCACATGATCCGAGTGACTCATCCAGACGAGCTCCTCCTCGTCCCAACCCTTGAATAGGCCCTCCCTCTCCAAGATTTTTACTTTGGTGGGGCCATACTCACCCTTGGACCGTCTCACCTCCCCTCCCATCATGTGAGCTATCAGCTGGAATCCGTAGCATATCCCAAGAACCGGGACTCCCATCTCCAAGATCCAGTTACCCACCTTGGGGGCAGACGATTCATACACGCTGCTGGGTCCTCCTGAAAGGATTAGGGCTCTGGGATTCTTCTCCCTTATGATGGATGGGGTGATCTCGGTGTATGGGATTATCTCAGCGTATACGCCTAGATCCCTTATCCTCCGGGTGATGAGGTGGGCGTACTGCCCACCGAAGTTCACCACTAGAATCATCTTGCACCCGGACCCGCTACCTTAATCCTCACCCTGACGGAACCTCCTTTGAATCCCATCACAGTCTCCACATCATCTCCAATCGCATCCATCGTCTTCAGGAAGTCTTCTACCCTGAAACCCATGCTAGTCTGCCTGAGGGACTTGGTCACCTCGCCCCTCTCTATGAGGAAAGCCGTCTCCGCCATCCCGCTGAACTCCCCGGTGGACAGGTTGGGGGTGTCCATCGTGTAGACCACAAGCACTCCCCTCTTGACATCCAGCACCTCATCCTTCTTCATCTGCAAGGCTGGAGCCTCGATGCTGACCGTGTGAGAAGAGATAGCGGGCGGTCTAGTGTGGTCCCTAGAGGCATTTCCGGTGCTCTTCACCCCTTCCTTCATCGCAGTGTACCAGTTATGTATTGGGGATTTGAATATCCCTCTCTCGACGACGTAAGTTCTCCCTGTGGGTACTCCCTCATCGTCGAAGCTGGAGCTGCCCGGGAGCCAAGGGATGCGCCCATCATCGACTATACTTACCTCCTCCCTAGCTATCTGATCGCCGATCCTGTTGGCTAGAAAACTCCTCCCATATTGCAGGTTCTCAGCATTGGCTGCTTGACTCACCAAGAAGGGAATCAGAGTGAACTGAGCCTTGGGTTGAAATATTACGGGCAGTTCCTCGACCCCGATGGTAGTGGCATCTAGAGTCCTGATGGCTAGCTCTCCGGCTTCCTTACCAACTTTCTCCGGATCGAACATGTCCAATTTCCTTCCATCAGCGAACCCGAATCCCGATCCTCTCTTGTCGCCGTCCTTACTCGCTGCTTCAATTAAAGCGATCAGGTGAGTCCTTTCCTCAGCTGCATCGACGCCCTTGGAGTTGAAGACCGCCACCTTGGAGAAGGACACCTCCAACTTACCGGAGACGGAGATCACCTTGTCCGAGAGGCGGGCTGACTCTACCGCTGTGAGGAACAGCGTCGCAGCGTCGTTCAAATCGAGATCCCTCAACTTCGGGTCCATGAGTCCGCTTATGTAGTCCACTTTATGGGCATCGGGCAGGCCTCTGAAGTCAGGATCTTCAGGAGCGGCCTTAGCATTCTCAGCTGCCTCCTTCCCAACCTCCTCACCTGAAGTGGGGTTCGTGGCGAATGAGAAGCCTAGCTTTCTACCTATGGCTGCCCTAACCCCCAAGCCCACCATTCTAACGGAACTGGCCGTCTTGACCCTCCCTCTCTCCACTTGTATGGAGATCTCGCGGGTGAAGAGTTCAAACGCCTCTGCCTCTTCGGCTCCGGAGGAGAGAGCAGCCTTCACAGCTTCTTCCCTCAGCATTTTTACCTCCCCCCGAACACCAGATTGCTCACCCTCACATGGGGTGCCCCCGTGGTCACTGGAACCCACTGACCCATCTTTCCACACATCCCGGGGTCGTGGAGTAGGTCCTTACCCACGGCATCCATGTTTTTTAGGACCTCTAAGGTCATGCCGGTTATGGCCACCTCCCTCAGCCTCCGCTTGAGCTCCCCTTTCTCTATAAGCCATCCTCCTTCGGCCTTGAACATGAACTGTCCCTTGGCCGGATCCGTGTACCCGTAAAGGGAACCGAATGCATATATTCCGTGCTTCATCTCAGACACCATCTCCTCGAACGTCCAGTCCCC
>JACXSR010000042.1:0-10995 GCA_035319845.1 Thermoproteota archaeon | reverse complement strand
AAGGCCAATG
The DNA here is from genome assembly GCA_035319845.1 of Thermoproteota archaeon. Lineage (GTDB taxonomy): Archaea > Korarchaeota > Korarchaeia > Korarchaeales > Korarchaeaceae > Korarchaeum. Next base: position 10,985 of record JACXSR010000042.1, on the reverse strand, counting down.
TTTGGAAGATCTTTTATCCGATGAGAGACGAGCAGCCCATTGAAGTGAGCGTGAAGCCCGGCGCTCTTGCTGGAGAGACCCTCGAGCTCGAGTTCGAGGGCAAGAGGCTCATAGTAAAGGAGGAGGCCGTCGAGAGGAGGCCTGCTAGGGCTGGTGCGGGGGCTTACTGAGCCCCTACAAATTCCTTATTTTAGAGGAGGCTTTTCCGGCCGTTCCATGCTTAACAATGTTTATAGAGGTTTTCTTGTAAGAGTCCTTGGTGCCTGTTAGATGGGCCTAGGTGTGCCGATTATTATCCCGGTATCAAGACCATCTAAGGGATCGGCCGGTAAAACTGGTCTTTGGAGGGTCGAGAAGCCCATAGTGGATGAGGATAAGTGCATAAAGTGCTGGCTGTGCTGGCTTTACTGTCCTGAAGATGTGATAACCGAGGGATCCAACGGGTTCCCCCAGATAGACTACACATTCTGTAAGGGATGCGGTGTCTGCGCCGATGTGTGTCCCACGAAGGCCATACAGATGATTAAGGAGGAGGAGTGATATGGCGGTCGAGGGAACTTGGGAGATAATAACTGGCAATCATGCCGCAGCCATAGCGGCAAAGCTAGCCCGTGTTAAAGTAGTTCCCGCATATCCCATTACCCCTCAGACAACTATAGTAGAGTACATAGCTTCATTCATAGAGTCCGGCCATATGGATGCCGAATACATAAGAGTAGAAAGCGAGCACAGCGCCATGGCTGCCGCAATAGGAGCATCGGCGGCGGGAGTGAGAGCCTTTACAGCGACCGCCAGTCAGGGGCTCCTGCTTATGTCAGAGGTCCTTCACTGGGCAGCAGGTTCCAGGTTACCGATCGGTATGGCGGTCGTTAACAGGGCAGTGGGTCCTCCTTGGAATATTCATGTCGATCATCAAGACACCATGTCTCAGAGGGATACCGGTTGGCTCCAAGTATACATATCGTCCAATCAGGAAGTATTGGACACCATTCTCATGATGTACAAGGTGGCGGAGCACCCGGATGTCCTCTTACCCTTCATGGTGTGCTTAGATGGTTTTGTACTCAGCCACACCTACATGCCCGTTAACATTCCAAGGCAGGAGGAAGTAGATGAGTTCTTGCCGGAGTACAGTCCACCTCACTGGAAGTTAGATCCTGAAAACCCATTAACATTCGGTAATCTGGCGCTTCCCGACGAGTATCAAGAGATGAGATGGTCAATGGATCTCTCGATGAGGAGGGCCCTCGACCTCATAGAGGATGTCGCTGAGGAGTTCTTCCAGAGGTTTGGTAGGTATCATGGTGGGGCGACTTGGAAGTATAAGGTAGAGGATGCGGATTACATCGTGGTGACTGCCGGTACCATGGCCTCCGAGGCGGAGGTGGCGGTAGACGAACTAAGGGAGGAGGGTATGAAGATCGGTCTCCTGAAGGTGAGAGCGTTCAGGCCTTTCCCCCACAGGGATGTAGCCGAGATCCTCCAAGATAGGAGGGGAGTCATCATCATAGATAGAAGCATAGCCTTCAGCTCTGGTGGTCCCTTAGGGATCGAGATAAGATCTTCCCTCTACAACAGGTCTGGTAGCCCTCCCATAGTTAATTACGTCACTGGCTTGGGAGGTAGAGACATAACGTACGGGGATATAATCAAGATGACGAAGGATGGGATAGGAAGGATAACGTCCGACCGGCTGAGGAGGCCTTACTACTGGTACAAGCTCAAGCCTGAGTATGAGAAGATGGAACTCTCGGAGGAGGTGAGGATATGACTCTGACTATCCACGATCTGAGGAAGGAACCTGGTTCCTACTTACCCGGCTCAGCCGCGTGCCCTGGTTGCGGGGCTACCCTGGCATTCAGAATAGCTTCTAGGGTGTTAGGTCCGAATACCGTGTATGTGGTCCCAGCATCATGCTTCAGTGTCATACAATCACCATTCCCCAAGAGCGCCATCTCCGCACCGCTTTACAACATCGCTTTTCCAGCGGCCGCGGCCACCGCTTCCGGAGTGTATAGGGCCTATAAGATGCTAGAGAAGGATGTGAACGTGGTTGTCTGGGCGGGGGACGGAGGGACCGTTGATATAGGCATACAGGCGCTCTCAGGAGCAGCTGAAAGGGGAGAAAATATCATCTACGTGTGTTATGACAACGAGGCGTACATGAACACGGGTATTCAGAGGTCAGGCGCCACCCCCCTAATGGCTTGGACGAAGACCACCCCCACTGGTAAGAGGGAAATGCCCAAGGACATGCCCATGATAGTGGCCGCGCACAGAGTTCCGTATGTGGCTACTGCCAGTGTTGGTTATCCTTTCGACCTAGCCAACAAGTTCGAAAAGGCGAAGAAGATAAGGGGGTTCAAGTACATACACATCTTCTCAACATGTCCGCCCGGCTGGAACTCTCCAGTAAGTAAGACCGCGGAGGTGGCCAAGCTAGCAGTCGATACTTACTTCTGGCCACTGTACGAGATAGAGAATGGAAAATTGAGGATAACTGTGAAGCCGAGGAAGAGGCCCCTTAAGGAATTCTTAGATCTTCAGGACAGATTCAGGGGATTAAGCGATAGGGAGATTGAGGAATTGGAAAAGATAGTCATGGAGAAGTGGAACTTCCTACTTCACCTTGAGAAGTCGGAAAGGGTGTTCTAGGATCCTCCCCTCCTTTATCATGATCAGTTGACAGCCCCTTCTTTGGACTCTTTTTCAGTAGAGCTATCGCACCAAAGATGATCATTGCAGCAATTAATGCCTCAGAAATTAGTCCAACCACTACTGTAGCTATAGCCTGAAGAGCTACCTCCTTAGTTTTGCTCTCACTTAGCATCTTCAGTGCCTCCTTCGAGAATGGGTTGAACCAAGATGTAGCCTCCGCGTATTCCCTCGCAGTCTCCACCAGTGCTAGGGTTGTCTCGTCTATCGATTCGACATCTATACCGAGAGACTTGAGGAAGTCCGAGACATCTTGTCCCGCTGCCTTGCTGAGATACCTGACGAAATCTCCGGGTTCCTTGACGATAACCCTATCTCTCCTAATGAGCTGGAAGAATCTCTTGAATAGATCGGGGCCCCCGTACTTGTCAGCCAGCCTCCTTATTAGAATTTCACTGGCTGTGTAATACAGGCCGGGGTTACCCGGAAGACCTCCTCCTTTCCACCCTAAGAGAAAACTTAGATCCCCACCAGTTTGTATCATCACGGCTCTTTCAGCTTCCTTATCATATGGAACATGAAACCCAAGGGATTTTTCCACGATTACGGAGCTTAAATACTGGGCTAGACCTTCGTGAGCCCACCTCAGGTCCACACTGAGTCCTGCAGCCTGCATGTACTGGTGGAGGAGTTCATGCACGAAAGTATTAGGAAGCTCATAATCGGGCATCCTGACCAGCATCATGTTCAGATTTATCTCCCCCTGAGTTATCACATCTGAGGTGAATCTGGGTCCCGTGTATCCCAAGGTCGTTATCTCTTCCATGGTTCCCGGCACGAACAGCTTAACTTTGACGGGTATTTCCTCCTTGACGGATGTGTAGTCCTCTATAAGGGGTAGTGTGGCCCTGTAATATTTGGTTATGTTATCGACTACATCCTCATACCTAGGAGGGTAGCTTATAGTGAGCTTGCCGACCTCCTTCTTCTTGAACTCTTGGCCATCTTTCACCTTAAAGGATATGAGAACCCTCATTGTGTTGTTCTTACTTCCATCGACGTCGTATTTCACCAAATTGTAGTTCCCCGCTTTTCGAAGCTCGTATCCCTTCGGCTCAATTCCCTGAGGAACGAAGTCTGTGGGGAGCTTTACCACTATTGTCGCATCATCTTCCCGAGAGAAGGCTATCTGTGTAGAGAAGAATGCGCCGTTAGGTTCCACGATCAGGGCACCGAACCTGTAGCTCCATGAGATCTCTACATTGGTTCCTGGTGTATATGAGAACGTGAGGTTTGAGTAGAAGTAGTAAGATGTGTTCCTTATCAACCTCTTATCCTTGATCGATCCCGAAAGTACCGTGAAGTTGTAGTCCCTGAATTTCGGCACAAGGATCCAAGTCCTCCCTTCGCCGGTCGAGTTGAAACGAGTCACTATATCTATCCAACCGCTTTCCTTAACCGTGTAGATGTAGGTGTAATGTCCGTTTCCCCCTCCCTGCTCGGCTGAAGGGAACACTGTAGGGAACATCAGAATCATCGTCAATAGAGTGAGGGCCTTCCACTTCATTTGCGATACCGAGCTGGAATCCAGTAACGTCTATTTAATTTATCCGGCTGCCAATGAGGGGATTTCCTTGGAAGTGCTCATCAAGGGGCTGAAGTACGTAGTCACTCAGGATGATGAGAGGAGGATCCTGAGGGGAGCAAGCATCCTGATCAAGGATGGGATGATCGAGGAAGTTGGCGACGTGAAGGGGCCTGTTGATGATGTAATTAATGGGAGCGATATGGTGGCGATTCCGGGATTGATTAATACCCATTCACACATCCCCATGACCCTTCTTAGAGGGGTTGCAGACGACATGGACCTCTTCCCGTGGTTGCAGGAAAAGATATGGCCTATGGAATCTCATCTGAGGCCAGATCATATAAGGGCGGGTACAGCGTTAGGAGTCCTCGAGGCGGTGCGGACTGGTACGACGACGATCTTCGACATGTACTTCTATGAGGATGTCATAGCGGAGGTCCTGAGTAATCTGGGAATGAGAGGTGTACTGAGCGAGGCGATAATAGACTTTGGAACGCCAGAATGTAAGGATGTAGATGAGTGCATGGTTTTGGCGGACCAATTCGTTCAAAGGTGGCGCGATCACCCCCTAATTGAACCGGGCTACGGACCTCATGCCCCCTACACGGTTTCTCCGGATAGGATGAGGGAGATCTCGGAGAAAGCTAGAGATAGCGGCTCTATCATCCAGATTCACCTGGCTGAGACTGAAAAGGAAGTATCGGACATCAAGGAAAGGTTTGGAAAGGGCGCAATAGAACTGGCCAGTGAGTCTGGGATATTGGGGAACAGGACCGTTGCAGCGCACGTAGTTTGGCCAGATCAGAGGGAGATCGCTCTCCTAGCGGAGACATCTACCTTAGTATCTCATAACCCCGTGAGCAACCTGAAGTTGGCCTCAGGAATCTCCCCGGTTCCTGAACTAACGAGAAACGGTGTGAAGGTTTCCTTGGGGACTGATGGGCCGGCCAGCAATAACACCTTAGACATGTTCGAGACCATGAAGGTGGCCGCTCTCATTCACAAAGTTTCGGAGGGGGATCCTAAAGCGATGCCAGCTCAGATGGTGTTGGACATGGCTACCCGGATACCTGGGGATTTCCTCCGCTGGAAGATTGGGAGGATATGTAAAGGATACAGAGGGGATATCGTCCTTTTAGACGTCAAAGTGCCTTGGTGGGTACCTCTTCACTCCGTTGTCTCTCATTTGATCTACTCGGCGAGATCCACTGATGTGAGGTACGTGTTCATAAACGGTGAGATGGTCTTGGAGAACGGTAAATTCGCCAAGGAGGATGAGGAGACCATCTTTACTGAGGCGGAAAAATCTTCTCTAGACTTGCTAGAGAAATCTGGTGTGGAATCATTGCTTAAGGGCATGGATTAGATCGGCGTAGCTAGGTATGACGGCTCTGCACGCTATACCAAGGAGAAGGACTAGATCCATCGCGTCCTCTCCCTCCACCTCTACGAACTCCCCCAGATCCCTCACATAGTCCAGAGTAGCTTCTACACTGAACCCTTCCAAGATGATGGGTGTCCTCCTCTTCCACACGACGATCTTTACCTCATAACCGCTGTCCGAGAGCAGATTCATCAGCTCACTGAACTCAGTCGGACAGTCCTTCCTTATCCCTACCTTATATAGGGCTTCCTTGCATTCTTCGTCCCCGAGATTTCCTTCTATCTCCTCTCTGACCTTCTCTATACCTCCACTCTCCCGCCTGCCTTTGTAAGTTACCCTTACACTATCGCCCGTGATCCTCACCCTCAACACCTTTCCGGATGCGAGGAGATTGCAGGAGCGGGTATCCATGTATAGATCCTCCTGCTCTATCGTTTCTAGCACTTTAAAGGAGATCTTTCTCCTTCTCAGGAGGTTGAGGAATTCGCTATGGGGGATCTTCAGCTTGACCTCCCTTTCCACTCCCAAGCAGATGCTCACCTCACGAGGGGGTAAAGGCGGCGGGGCCCTAGTGCGGGGGGTGGGATTCGAACCCACGCGGGCCTGACGCCCAGCGGATCTTAAGTCCGCCGCCTTGGTCCGAGCTCGGCCACCCCCGCTAGGTTAAGCGAGCTAATATGGCTTTTTATAATTTTCCAACTTTCGGGCATGGGGTGCTTCAGTGAGCGAACGAACGAGGATTGCCAGCTCCCCTATAGCTGTAACAGACGACGAAGTGCTTGCTCTGGGATTTGAGATGATCGGGGTACCCGCTAAGGTTATCAAGGGACGAAGAAACCTGATAAGGTTTTTCAGGGATAATGAAAGCGAGTTACCTCACGTGGTATTCATCAATGAGAGGGTTGCAGAGGAGATCAGGGGCTACAGGGAGGACCTACTCAGACGAGGCAAGGTAAGTCCTGTATTCGCGGTGGTACCCGACATGGAAGGTGCAAGGGGTGTGAGATTAAAGGAGCTGGCATCCTTGCTAGCTAGGGCTCTGGGTAGCGAGGAGCTGAAGTTCTGATTGTGGGGTGAGAGAAATGCCGAGGTTAGTCGAGGCCATTATGGAGGCCGAGAAGGAGGCTGCCAAGATCATTCAGGAGGCTGAGGAGGAGGCTAAAAGGATAATCGAGGAAGCTGAGGAGGAAGCCAAGAGGATAGTCGAGGAGGCCAAAAATGCACCGGTAGAAGTATCGGTGATGGAGAATGTTGAGAAAGAGGTCGCGGAGATAGTGCATAGGGCTAAGGTGAAGGCTGAAGAGCTCAGGAAGGTGGCATCCGAGAGGATAAATTCTCTAGTCGATGAAGTCGTTAGGGAGGTGCTCGAGGGTGAGTGGGGAGGAAGTAGTTAGCGTGGATAGGGACTCCGAGGCCATAGTCAGGGCCATTCTCAAGATGGCTGAGGATAGGGCCAACGCCATCAGAAAGGAGGCTGAGAAGAGGGCCAAGGAGATCATTGAGTCGGCCCGAAAGGAGGCAGAGGAGATACTGAGATCTAGGAGAGAAAGGGCGGAAAGGGAGATGAGGGAGGAGATAGCTAGGAAGAGGAGCGCGGCTGAAGTAGAGGCCAATCAGATAATCCTTATGACGAAGTCCGAGCTGCTGAGAGAGTTCTTCAGGAAGGTACACGAGAAACTAGCCTCTATAGCCGATGGTCAGGAGCCGGGATGGAATTACGAGGAGATATTGACGAAGTACTCCTTGGAGGGAGCGAAGATCCTAGGGGAGAAGGAGATATTCCTGATGGGAAGGGAAAAAGACAGGTCTCTACTCGAAAAGGTGGCCAAGAAGTTAGAGAAAGAAGGGATAAAGGCTTCTGTCGACGAGAGAACTGTTCCGGTCATCGGGGGAGTTGTAGTGAGAGATGGTAAGGATGAGAGGCGGTACTACAACACCTTCGATGGTAGATTGAGGGCCTACAGGGAGGCGAAGGAGATAGAGATAATAGGTAGGTTATTTGAGGGGGTGTGAGCTTGTCTGAGTTGGTTTACGAGGGTAAAGGTGTTATCGTTCACATAAAAGGTCCCGTCGTGGAAGCTGAGGGGATGAGAGGCGCCAAAATAAGGGAAGTTGTTTACGTAGGAGAGGAGAGGCTCATAGGAGAGATAGTAAGGATTGAAGGGGACAAGGCGATAATACAGGTCTATGAGCCCACCGGTGGGGTGAAGGCAGGCGAGCCAGTCGAGAGAACCGGGGAACCTCTTTCAGCCGAATTAGGGCCGGGGCTCTTGGGCCAGGTTCTCGATGGACTTGGCAGGCCTCTGGAGGTGATAGCTGAGAAGGCCGGGGGCCCATTCATCACTAGGGGAATAAAGGCACCCACCCTCCCTAGAGATAAGAAATGGCAGTGGACCCCGTTGGTTAAGCCTGGAGACGATGTAATCGCTGGAGATGTCCTTGGAACAGTGCCAGAGGGGTCTGTCACTCATAAGATAATGCTCCCGCCGACCATAGAGAAAGCCAAGGTTATAGAGGTCCTTCCTGAGGGGGATTACACCATTGAGGAGCCTGTGGTCGTGGTCGAGCACATAGGGGGTAAAGAAGATGTCAAGATGTATCATAAGTGGCCTGTCAGGACTCCTAGACCCTTCAGGGAGAAACTGGCCCCTGTAGAGCTATTGGTTACCGGGCAGAGGGTGATAGACACCTTCTTCCCCATAGTGAAGGGAGGTACTTCAGCCGTGCCCGGTGGTTTCGGCACCGGCAAGACCGTGACTCTCCACCAGATATCGAAGTGGGCGGACGCAGATGTCGTGGTTTACGTGGGCTGTGGAGAGAGGGGTAATGAGATGACCGATCTGCTCCACACCTTTCCGAAGCTGGTTGATCCCAAGAGTGGGAGGCCTCTTCTCGAGAGGAGCGTCCTCATAGCCAATACCAGTAACATGCCCGTCCCAGCTAGAGAGGCCAGCATCTTCATGGGGATCACATATGCTGAGTACTACAGGGACATGGGGCTTCACGTGGTTCTCACGGCGGATTCGACTTCCAGGTGGGCTGAGGCATTGAGGGAGTTGAGCTCTAGGCTTGAGGAAATACCATCTGAGAGAGGGTATCCTGCCTATTTACCGGATTATATAGCCTCATTCTACGAAAGAGCCGGCAGAATCAAAGTTCAAGGCAAGAGAGATGAGCTAGGATCTGTAGCTGTCATAGGAGCTGTGAGCCCCTCGGGAGGGGACCTCAACGAGCCAGTCACTCAACACACTATGAGGTACGTGGGTGCCTTCTGGGCGCTGGATAAGGATCTTGCTTTCAAGAGGCACTTCCCATCCATAAACTGGTTGAGGAGCTTCTCCAAGTACACGGGCGGATTGAAAGAGTGGTGGATTAAGAACACCGGACATGATATGATGGCTTACAGGGATAAAGCTATGGCCCTCCTGCAGAGGGCCTCCAGCTTGGAGGAAGTAGCTAGAGTTGTAGGGGAAGCCGCCCTTTCCGACGAAAATAGGCTCGTCCTCCTCTCTGCGGAGCTCATTAAGGAGGGATTCTTGGTACAGAACGCATACCACGAGGTAGATACTTACTGCTCCCCGAAGAAGCAGGCTCTCCTCCTGAAGACGCTGCTAGAGTTCTATGATAGGGCAAGACCCATGATAGATGCGGGAGTTCCGATATCGAGGATAGCTGAGATGAGGTCACTGGGTCTCCTCAGGAGGCTCAAATTCGTGCCCGAAGAGGATTTCGAGAATGCTGTAAAGGAGGCAATAGCTCAGCTGGAGGCCGAGATTTCCTCCCTACTCGCGGAGGTGAGATGAGATGTCCGTGTATGGTCTCACATACAAGGGGATTGATCAGGTCAAGGGACCCCTCGTTATAATGAGGGGGGTCCCCGGAGCCGCTTACGAAGAAGTGGTCAGGATATATTCAGAGGATGGGAGGGAGTGGTTCGGTCAGGTGCTAGAGGCTGGAAGGGATAAGGTCGTCATACAGGTGCTGGGTGATACTGAAGGGCTGGATTCCAACGCCATGGTCAAGTTCACCGGCTCCACCCTCAAGATCCCGGTATCTGACGAGATGCTCGGTAGGGTTTTCAACGGTGCGGGTGAGCCAATAGACGGTGGCCCTAAGATAAGGGCAGATGATTACAGGGACATAAACGGGGCTCCTATAAATCCGGCCAAGAGGGACTACCCTGATGAGTTCATAGAGACCGGCATATCTGCCATCGATGGAATGCTGAGTTTGGTTAGGGGGCAGAAGCTCCCGATATTCTCCGAGTCGGGATTGCCTCACAACGAGGTGGCCGCACAGGTAGCGAGGCAGGCAGTAGTCCCTGGAAAGGCAGAGAGGTTCTCCATAGTTTTCGCGGCCGTAGGTCTGAAGTATGATGATGTTCTCTTCTTCAGAAGGCAGTTCGAGGAGTTTGGGGCATTGAGCAGGTCCGTGCTCTTCCTCAACCTCGCTAATGATCCGGTTATAGAGAGGATAACTACTCCAAGGGTTGCCTTAACTGCAGCTGAGTACCTAGCGTTCGATTTAGGCATGGATGTTCTGGTCATAATCACGGACATGACCAACTACTGCGAGGCTCTGAGGGAGCTGAGCTCCGCTAGGGAGGAAGTGCCCAGCAGGAAAGGATACCCTGGGTACATGTATAGCGACCTAGCGAGCATCTATGAGAGGGCAGGCAGGATAATCGGCAGACCTGGCTCCATCACCTTCATGCCCATACTGACCATGCCCGGTGGAGACCTCACCCATCCCATACCTGACCTCACTGGTTACATCACGGAGGGACAGATATTCTTGGACTTGGATCTCCATAACAGGGGCATCTACCCGCCGATTAACGTCTTGCCAAGCCTTAGCAGGCTAATGAAAGATGGTATAGGTCCAGGAAAGACAAGGGAAGACCATAAGGAGGTCTCGGATCAGCTGTATGCCGCGTATAGTCAGGGTACCAAGGCTAGAGAGCTTGTCCAGATAGTCGGGGAGGCTGGGCTGAGTCCGAGGGAGAAGCTGTACTTGGAATTCGCTAGGAGGTTCGAGAGGGAGTTTGTGGCACAGGGCTTTAGGGAGAGGAGAAGCATAGAGGAGACACTGAACATAGCTTGGGACATACTGTCGATACTGCCCGAGGCTGAGCTGACGAGGATAAGCGAGAAGACCCTCAACAAATTCCACCCGAAAAGGAGGATCACGGCCCAAGCAGAGGGTGAGTGAAAGTGAGCTTCCGCTCCGTGGGGAGGGTCCTCCCCACCAAGGGGTTTTTGATCCGCTTAAGAGAGAGAACTCGCCTCCTCCGCTCGGGAGTAGATGCTCTCAAGATGAAGAGAGATCAGCTAGTCAAGGAGAGCCAGAGCTTGCTCC
>JACXSR010000065.1:0-11041 GCA_035319845.1 Thermoproteota archaeon | reverse complement strand
AGCCAGAGGGGGGAGGCAGAATGGGACGGGGGAAATCTCTACTACGACAAGGTGGACGCCAAGCTGGAGATACTGGAGGTGAGGAGATCCTGACCCGTGGTGAGTTTCGAATTTCAGATCGCAAAAATAATCCCCTCACGTACACGGGGGAGGCTAGCCCCGCGGGCGGCTCAATCCAGAATCCCGAACCCCTTAACCTTGGGTGAGTAATGAGGAGGTTGGGGGGCACTGAGATGAGGATCATAACGATAAAGTGCGCCAAGTGCGGTAGAAAGGTGTTCAAGTACCAGAAGATGGGCAAGGGAAAGCTCTGGAGATGCTGGAAGGGGAGGATAATCGAAGATCACAGCGTGCGTGAAGGTGACGCCGTCAAGTGCACCTGCGGGAACATCATAGGTGTCGATAAGGGCGGATATATCCGGATGAGACAGAGCTCCTTCATAACCTCGTCGTGAACGCCTGGAACGCGCGGAAACTCTAATAGCATCATTCTAGGAAATCGGTCAAATCGATCCTCCTTCTCTCATCCAGCAAATTCTGCATGGTGGCCCACTTCCACCTTATCTGATCTTTGGGAAATGGATAACCGTCGAGGACCTTGAGGAGGAATTCTTTCGTCCTAGGATCCCCGGGATATCCTGATCCGAAATCGTAACCAGCTTTCTCCCGGAGCTCGGCCACCTTCCTATCCCTCTCAACCTTGGCCAAGATGGAAGCGGCCGCTACGTGAACGAACCTACTGTCCGCCTTGTTTTCAGCCCTTACCCTCACAGGTATGCCCTTCAGCTTGGATTTGAGGACTCGCTTGAAACGCTCCGTGTTCCTTCCCGGAGCATCCACTATGACCATGCTTGGCTTCAGCTCCTCAATTATCCCAGCCATCACCTCGGCCTCAAGAATGTTGAGACCATTCCTCGACACAGCCTCATCTATCCTCCTCGGCTCCACCACAGTGAGCGAGTATGCGTCCGCCATCTCCTTTATCACAGGTTCAAGCTTCTCCCTTTTCTCCGGAGTGAGCAGCTTGGAATCCCTCACCCCCATCGCCCTGAGCTTCCTCACAGCGCTGGACGTTAAGACGACTCCCGCCACCACCATGGGTCCTATTACCGGACCCCTTCCCGCTTCATCCAGTCCTGCCGTCGGCATAATCGGAGAAGGATACTATCTATCAACTAAAAAGGATCCCGTCGATCGAGGTCCGTCATTATAAGGGGGAGGCGCGGCGAGAGCATGTGATACCCCCTCTCACCCCCGAGGAGTTCATGGAGTGGTTGAAAGAGGCTGGAAAGACCAAGACCTTCTGGACTAAGCCAATAATCGACATATATCTCGAGGAAATGGGTGATAGGTTATCCTTCCGCGTGGTCTGGGTTTCTAGGGGAGGGAGAGAGGCGAGAATAATAATATCGCCCGGTCAGGTGGGCATCGATGCGGAGTCAGGACCCACCACGATCCTAATCCTGCCGAGTGACGCCCCTCCACCGAGACACGACCAGAGGTCCTGCATATACATTTGGAGGATCCCTGCCCGCACTCTGGAGCCCAATGAAGAGGTGAAGGTAGATAGGATCTCGAGCTGGGAGTCCGATGAAATCTTCAGGGAGGTGCAAAGGAGGAGCTGGGGATTCTACGTGCCTCCCCGCATGGGAGATCATCTGGTCCTGCTGGCCAGTCTCTCGGGAAGACCCGTTGGGCTCACCTACCTCAATGTGAGGAACTTCAATCTGGACTACGGCATCCATGTGGTGAGAGATCATTGGAGAAGGAGGATAGGCACAAGACTACTGGCCGAGGCGATGGGATTGGCTGGGGAGATGGGGGCCAAATACCTGACCGTGTTCAGGTGGCTCAGAAGGCGACTCGACTCCAGGGACGAGAGAGCCATGTCCTTCTACGAGGCCAACAGGCCTGGTTGGTCCTACATGGCCTACAGGGTTGTGTGATCCTCACCTATGACGAGGCCGTGTATCTCCAAGTAATCCCCGGAGGATCTCACACCGAGCCTCACTATTTTCGCACCCTCCAAGTGAGACAGAGCTCCCAGCACGGACCTCCTGAACTCCCCCTCGGGGAGACCCCATCCTTCCAAGACTTCTGATATCCTCGAGAGGGGAACTACATCCCCCATTCCAGCCACCTCCAAGTAGGCCCTCTTTATCGCCGTAGCTAGGACCTCCCTCCTCCCTCTATCCGTCAGAAGGCTTCCATGCACCAAACCAATTTCAGCGGCGAATTTAAGGCCAAACTCAACCCAAGGGCCCCTCTTCAAGGGAAGACCAACAAGGAGAGACCACATGACCCAGAAGAACGCTTCATTTTCCAAGAATGATTCTAGGAGATCTCTCCTCTCCCTTAACCTGTAAAAGTAGAGCCTCCCCCTCCTCAACCTCTCAACCAATCCTAGGGTGATTAGAAATGATAGTGAGGACCTGACCCTCCACTCCTTTAGACCCGTCAATCTGGATATCTTCCTCAAATTGGTCCAGGTATCTCCCAGAACTGCCAAGACTGCCCTTATAGAATCGAGCCCGGGATATCTGTAGCTGGGAAGGTCCATTCAGCACCTGATCCTCCACCCAAATGAAGAATAAATCCCTTGCCCTAGCTTAACAGCTCTTCTAAGCCGCCGGACTTGGAATATCTCCTAACTACTTCCTCAAAATGATCCCTAACCGGTAGATAGACCTTCTCGTAGAATAGCCTCTGGTCCAACAATACCTCCTTGGGGAACGTTCTGAGGTAGTTAATTGCAGCATTCCATGCCTCCTCGTAAGGGATCACCGCATCTATCCTCTGGGCTATCTGCCTGTCGTAATCTTCAGGCCTCTGTACCTCATCGCCTATGGTGAATAGCCCTCCCTCAGAGACATAAGCAGCTTCGTTCCCCAGTTTCTCGATGTTTCTAGCCGCTGGGGGCATGGAGGGGGCCGTAGCACCAGCAGCATATCTTCTCGAGGGCCTTCCACCGGTCCTCTTCGCCCATGCATAGAAGATTGCCCTGTTAAGGCCGAAGGACTTCGCCTTCTCCAAATCCCCCTTCAGCAGGTAATACCTGGCCGCCTGCAGGAGGCCCATCACTTGGAACCTACCTATCTTTCCCTTGGGCATCGTGAAATCCCACGGTAAGGCGGTAAAATGTTTTCTTTTGAAAGAGGATGGAGGTTGTCAGAACTTGACTCCCACGGACGGCACCTCTATGGACTTGGCCACGAGATTTCCACCACCCTCGTCCTCGACCTCCACGATCACCTCGTAACCAACGTAACTCCTCAGCTCGTCCAAGACCTCAAACCACTTCATGGTCCTCTCCCTGTACCATCCGTGCACGGCGACCTCCACCTCGCCTTGGGGAGTCTCCACCACGATGTTATACTCTCCCACTTCCCTTAGCACGCCCCTTATTGCGAAGGTCTGACTCTCCTCATGCACTAGGCCACTCTCCGTTCCTGTCACCTCCGGGTACCAGAAGGGGAATGTGGCTATGACCACGGCCAGGGCGACCACGGACAGGAACCTCACCGCCTCCCAGTTCATCTTCATCACCCCATCAGCCTCTTAGTCAGGACCTTCAGCGTCCTGAAGTTCAGGTCCACGTGTATTAGCGCTGAGCCAGCCATGATGAACCCTATCACCGTGTGCCAGTACTCCCAGTCGGCCTTCGTCATGAACCATATCAGCGCCTCACCACTCCCCCTACCGGAGGGAGATATGTAGAGGGCTATCCCACTCAGTAGCAGGAAGATCCCCATGGCCAGCTGGGATATGCTGACCACAGATCTGACCTTGAGTTTTATCTCGCTCAGATTCATCTCAACCACCCCCTAACCATCTCGACATCCATTCTAACGGCATCTCCAAGCTTCCTCATCCGTCAAAATATATTACAGGTACGGACAAATTGTCCCTCCATTTTCAGGCCGGGAAAGGTTTTCTTATAGTCCAGAGCGACAGTGAAGGTGCAAGATGCCGCCACCGATCAGGGGTCCTCCCGGGAAGTCCCCTCCTATAAGCAAGGAGGATGCTGAGAGGGCTATAGGGACTGTGAAGGAGTTGATCAGCCTCCTATCGGTGGGTCCCCCCCTGATCAGGGGCGCCCCCGAGGGCTGGGCGCACATCGATATCCCCATCATGTACCAAGGATACGCCCTCGACAGGATACACTTCGATCTCGAGAGGATGGAACCTTCCCCGAAGGGCAGACCTGCCAGGTCTCGAGGGGAGGTAGATATTGATACGATCAAGGAAAGAGCTGTGGAGATATTGAGTCAACTGAGGGCTCTGGACGCGGCCGAATACAGGGAACCCGAGAGGTGCTGGGTCGTCCCCCTAGCTTGGGGACCCTACTTAGTCGCTCATGTGAAGATATCCAGCGACGGGAAGGAGGTAGTTCCAGACTACGGATTGACGGAGGAGGTAAGGAGATACGTCTATTAACTCTCTCAAGAGGTTCTTGCTGAGGGAGAGGCTGCTATCTACACTGATAGTCGCCTACGCGATCCTCCTGATCTTGGACCCTAGTTTCCCCAGCAGATCCCTCACTTACGTGAACTTCGAGGCCATCTCTCTCATACTCTCCTTCATGCTGGTGTCCAAGCTCATGGATGTCTCAGGGATGTTCTCGAGGATCTCTAGCTGGATCCTCTCCTTGAAAGGTAGATCACGCCTGATTCTACTTCTGTTGGCTTCCGAGCTGATAGCCGCACTGTTGATGAACGATACCGCCCTCTTCATCCTGGTCCCACTGGTGATGACCCTCTACAGGGTGACGGGAGGGGACCCGTCGGGCACCTTGGTCTTGGTGACAGTTGCGGCCAACGTGGGTTCAGCTCTGACCCCCTTCGGCAACCCCCAGAACATAATAATATGGAGCCATTTCAAAGTTGACACCCTATCCTTCCTGTTGACGACCCTCCCCTTCTTCTCGGTGTCATCCCTACTCCTCGTAGCTTTCTCTCTAGTTATCCCCGTCACCGAAGCTGGACCGACGAAGCTTGTTTCAATAAGGCTCGACAGTAGAGCAGCGATGTCCGCGATTTTCCTCTTGGTCTTCAACCTGATCTTGGCTGGCAGCGGCCTTTACATCGTGGGAGTAGTTATTACATTGATCGTCTCACTGCTCGTCAGGAGGGAGGTGATTGGAGGTGTGGATGTGCCTCTCCTCGCCATGTTCGCCTTCCTCTTCATGGATTTCGGCGAGATATCCTACCTGCTGGGATCCGCCGGACTCATCCCTCCACTTCACGGCGTCAACGTCCTGATAACCTCTGCCCTTCTCAGCCAGGTCATCAGCAATGTGCCAGCCACTATAACCCTCCTCCACCACACTGGGGACTGGAAGGCCCTGCTAGTCGGAGTGAACTTGGGCGGGACGGGGATCATAATAGGATCAATGGCCAACTTCATCGCGCTCAGACTTGCGGATCTGAGGATCGGGAAGTTTCACAGGATATCCGTGCCGTTCTTCCTAGCGTCACTGGCGATATTCCTCCTCTTGGCTTGGGCCCAACTCTACCCCTAAGCCCTTAAATAGGAGCCGGGGTCGAATCCTCGATCTAGATGCAGGCAATCCCGCCTTCACTCGCCCTGACGATATCCGTACTGAACTTGGCGGCTGCCTCCATATCCTCCTATCTCTCACTCCAAGCCTGGAAGGCCCGGAGGATGGGTGTTCCCGGTATGGGGTCCATACTGGGATCTTTCCTCCTCATGGTGATCTCCTTCCTCGCCTCCGCCGGCTTTCTCACTACTCTATCGTCCCCTCCTCACGCCCCACCTAGGGTCTGGCTCTCCGGCCTCGCTAACAACAGCTGGTTCATCGCGATCCAGCTCTTATTCGCCATGAGCTATCTCCTCTTGGCGGTCAAGGTCACCTCCCCCACCAAGAGGCTTTTCTCACTTGTGCCTCTCATTCCCGCCGCAATCGTACTCTACGTGGCCCTAGCTTCCTACGGCAGGGCCTCCAAGCATGCCACCGCTTCCTACCTAGGTTTAGGCGTCTCTCATATCATGACATTCCTCTCCCTCATGTATGCCAAGCCTTGGCTCCTCATCGCAGGTGAGATGGTGAGACCAATCGCTCTGCTCCTTCTAATCCCGGTGATCAGGGTGGAAGGTTGAGAAGGAAGTACCGCTCCCAAGCTGCGATAATCATGGACATGCTGGAAGCGGTATCGGCACACCCGGGGATAGCGCCCACCAGGCTTGGCCAGGAGGCCAACATCCCCTATTCCAGATTAACGGAATATCTGAAGCTGCTGAGAGAAAAGGGCCTCATATACGAGGGAGAGAAGGGAGGACTCTACCTGAGCGAAGAGGGTTTGAGGTACTTGATCGAGATGCGCAGGTTCAGGAGGATTTTCTCCTCCCTCGGGCTCATGCTCTGAGCGGAGCTGATGAATGTTCAACAACGGTTTAATGTCTCAGATACCATTGTCCCGAGTGATAACCTTCGGCCCAGTTCCATCTAGGAGGTTCGGCCTCTCCTTAGGAGTTAACAACATCCCACCGAAGCACTGCACATACTCCTGCATCTACTGCCAGATTGGCAGGACCATTCACATCGACATCAGGAGGAAGAGGTTTTACGACCCGGAGAGGATCGTGGAGGAGGTGGTCAGTAGAGCCGAGAAGACGAAACCGGAGATCGTGACCTTCGTACCAGATGGCGAGCCTACCCTCGATCTGCACTTGGCAGAGGAAATAAGGGGGATAAAGGAGGCCCTCGACATCCCAGTTGCGGTGATAACCAACTCCTCCCTCCTTCATGCGGAGGAGGTCAGGGAAGCCCTCTACCTGGCGGACGCGGTGTCCGTCAAGGTGGATGCAGTAACTAAGAGCGTGTGGAAGCTAGTGAACAGACCCCATCCCGCCTTGGATTTGGATAAGATCTTAGAAGGACTCCTTAAGTTCTCCTCCACGTTTTCCGGCAGGTTACTCACGGAGACCATGCTGGTAAGGGGCGTGAATGACATGGAGGAAGAGGCCGAGAGAGTGGGTGAATTCGTGTCCAAGCTGAATCCGGATGTCTCCTATATAGCAATCCCAATAAGGCCGCCAGCGGAGCCTTGGGTTGAGCCCCCCGATGAGGGAGTCCTCTCCAGATATTACTTGGCTTTCAAGGAGGCCAGCGGAGTGAATGTTGAGCTCCTCACGGGGTACGAGGGCCCAGGCTTCAAGGTGTCTGAGGACCCTGAGGAGTACCTCAAGGCGACGACCGCCGTCCACCCAATTCGGCTCGACTTCGCGAGGACCTTCCTCAGGGAAAGGGGAATCGATCCAGACGAAGTGATCGGGAACCTCGTTAGTGAGGGAATTCTGACGGTGGTGAGGTACAGGGGAAAGGAATTCTTGGTGAGGAAGCTGCCTAGGAGAGGTGTTAGCGTGGAGAGATAGGTGGAAAGTCCCGGAAGATGCGATAAAGGTGGGGTAGGTCTTCGAAGGCCCCTCCGGGCCCTTATATAGCTGGGTTCAGTGCCTGATCGGGTCGGACGAGGTGCTCTCCCTCATTAGGATTCGGGGTCCGAGCCGTCCAACCACCCCTCCTTCCCCATCCACGGGCTGTGTCATCCGACCATCCGTGGCCCGCCTGAACGTGCCCCTTCTCCTTAGGATACCAGAAGGGGAAGGTCGCTATCATCGCGGCTAGTGCGATCACCAGTAGGAACCTTATTGCCTCCCATCTCTCACTCCTCATCCCCCATCCCTGAACATCGTGCGTCCTCGTATTAATGTCCTTATGGACGTTTTGTCCTCAATTCATGTCGAGGTCAAAAAGGTGAGAGGGAAGGTCACCCCTCTCTCTCCGGGAGGAAGAGGCCCACCACGTTCCTGAGGCCGAACGTCTTTACCACGTTGAGGAGGAATGCTAGGAAGCCCAAAGCCATCAGTGCACCGAAGAACCAAGCACCGGCCATGTACGGCAGGTACTTGTCGGTAAAGTAGAGCGTCCTCCTGAGCATACCCTCCCTCCAAGCCAGACCCATGGAGAGAGACATCCCTATGCCCCCTACGACCCACAGCCAGAAGTGGATATTACCCAGCTTCTCATCCAGCTCTACATTTGCGAGCATAGGGGTCAGGGCATAAATGGCGGCGAATAGTATACTGCTGAGCCCAGTGAGTAACGTCTCATGGAAGTGGAAGCCCGGAACCCATTGGGTGTTGTGAATTATCACATTGAGCCCGTAGTTAGCCTGTATGAGACCGGCCATCCCCCCTAAGAGGAAGCCGACGATCCCTCCCAGCATGAACTTTATGGGAAGGGTCAGCTTCAGGGGTCTAGCCAGCCAGAGGGTCATGAGAGCGGTGAAGAAGGTGAGCCCCATCGTAAAGCCCTCCCCCCAAGTTATGAACTGACCGCTAAAGAGTCTCAGGAACCAGGGCTGGGGCCTGTCAGAGAGCAGGTGGTGGCTCCAAACACCCATAGACACAATCAGATCAGCAAGTATGATATATCTGACCACCTCTTCGGCGTAGAGCTTCCTGTTAGCCAGTAGAGGCGCTAGGAGATAGAGAGTGCCCGCGGTCCAGATGAGGACATCTCCATCCGCAATCATGTCAAGGCCCCACCAGTAGATGTTCTTGTAGATGAGCGGGTCTATCACTAGTGGATTGATGGGACCCACGAACATCCTGTAGAGCATGAAACCGGCTATCAAAGCCCCCGCGCCTGCAAGCACCACGGCATTTATCACAGCATCTATAGATCCCCTGAAGACGGCAACGACGAAAACGGGTAGTTTCTCGGGCTCCCCCCTACCGTCGGTGAGTAGAGGCTTCCCGATTCCCAAACCAAGCTTCACCCTGTTCACGAACCCACCGATCAGCTTCAGCAAGCCACTCAAGCCGAAGGAGGCGATCAGCATGGCCGCCACAGCTGATCTAGTGCTGAGACCTGGCTTCGATACTCTCAGGATTGTGGCGAATATGTTGAACAGGAAGAGCAGGACCGATATCTCAGTGAGGATCAGCCCTAGGGAGAAGGCCAAGGCCCCCGGCTCCGGGAAGTGCACCGGAAGGGGCCAGTATATGGTGTACAGGGAGCCATAATAGAAGAGGAATCCCGAGAGCCAGATTATGAAGACGCCTGCGGCCTGAAGCCAGAGGTTGATGGATGCAAGTTTGATACTGAAGAGTTCCCTCTTGAGAAGTGTGGGAACGAGGAAGAAGAAGGCTCCCATCACAGCCATGTAAGCCCACCCATAGGTCCCCACTAGTGGGTGGACTGTCATCACAGCGTAATAGTGGTGCTCGTCGATGAAAGGTATGTTCAGCAGTCTGGTTCGCATCATCATACCTTCTATCCCCGCGAGGGCTAGGAACAGGGAGGCGACGACCACATACCTAAGGGTCAACTTCTCCAGAGTGAGCCTGCCCATATTAACTCCCTCCCAACACTTGGATGGCCCCCTCCACGAACATGTACGGGTGCTGCGGACCGGAGTACTCGGTGGATCTGACCGTGTAGTAGCCGGGTTCGTCGAAGATCCAGACCATCGAGTTCTCGTACTTGGGAATCACCTGCATCTGGAAGACCATCCTCCCCTCTGGATCGAAGACCCCGAAGCCGTAGGTTAGGTCTTCACTCGTTACCACGAACTTCACGGGCACGCCTGCCTTTATGGAGATCGTGCCAGCTTTGAGGGGCTTCATCTCACCCTCCTCCACTAAAAAGAACTTGTGATCCCTCATGTGGACCCTGATGATCTGCTTCGGCTGTGGTGGATTGAACAGATCCCAGTGCACCCAAGGGACTAGTGGCGAGAGAGTCACGGCGTTGAATATTATGGCCACCAGCGCTATTATACCCAGCCATATCTTCTCCTCCTTCTCCATCCTAACCACTCCGATCACCTCCTAGGTTTCGTTAGTCTTTTGGCGTACCAGATCATGAATAACATGACACCAGCGGCGTAGATCAAGTAAAAGAGGTCAATGGCATCTACAATGCTGAGCTGCAGCATAGCGACACCTGATGACTAATATCGTTGCGTGTCAAATTAATCTGGTGCGAACATGTTCGGTAAAAACTGTTAAGGAACGCTAGGGTTATATTGTATCCGCAAGGTCTATGACATGAGTCATAATGATGGTGTGCTCCTCCGATTTACCCGAGGGCTGCTGGCTTGGGGACCTGACTAGGGAGCACCCTAGAGTGAGAGCCAAGGTCATATCCTTATTCACACGCGGTGTCTGCACCCTCTCCTTGGTGTTGCTGGCACCTAGAGATGAGGAAGTCCTCTCCTACATCAAATCCCATGAGGCGGTAAGGGAGGTGAGAGACGAGGGATCTTCAATCCTAGTAGTGAGGCATAAGTGCCCCTTGGCTGAGATATTCGCCGAAATTGAGCCACCGCGCCTCCCCTTCTCCGTCAGGATGGGCAGGGCGGAGTGGCACCACCCTCGAGGAGGGAAGGATCTTTGGGAGGCATTAAGGAGAAAGGGCCTCAGGGTCTCGGTGAGGAGGGAGAGGGAGAGAAAGCTGACCAGGAGGCAGAGAGAGATCCTCCTGAGGGCTATAGAGGAGGGTTATTACGATTTTCCTAGGAGGGTGACCCTCTCAGAATTGGCTGAGAGGCTGGGGATCTCCAAGTCTTACCTCTCGGAAACCCTGATGAAGGTGGAGAGTAAGCTCCTGCCAGAAGCCCTGCTGCATCACACATGAATCACAAACACTTTTTTCGATTCTCGCATCTATACATGGAATGACAGCTGTAGCTGACGGTCTTACGCTCACTCGAAGCTCATGCGACTGGTTTATTCAAGAACAAGAAGGTGTCCCATGGCGCAGCGCGCGGGTCCAAAATGGAATAGATGTGACATCATATCACTCGGTTCCCCCCGCTCACCTCTGGCACGGGAATCGAACAAGTAGACGAAGACTGCCTCTCCACATTCCTCCAAAGATCCTCTATCCTCTTCACGGGAATCTTCCGCGGTCCTCCCCCGTAACCAAGTGGAGCATATTCCAATAGCAGAGGTTACTGACTTCGTACCCACGGGCCTTAAGGAACAATCTCCCCCAGAATTCCGAGCTTGA
>JACXSR010000095.1:0-2127 GCA_035319845.1 Thermoproteota archaeon | reverse complement strand
GCCCAACACGACCAAACCCGTCGCCCTGATTACGGGAGGATCCGGATACGTCGGATCACTGGTCGCCCGAGAACTCTTAGACAGGGGGTTCCATGTCAAGTCCTTGGATATAGTGGAACCTAAGCGGCCCATCGAGGGAGTGGATTACTTCATAGGTGACTTGGCCGAATGGGAGACGCTGGAAAGTGTGGGTGAATTCGACCTGGTGATCCACTCGGCGATAATTCAACTGCCTAGAATAAACGAGGAAAGGATGGCCGGTTACAAGACCAACTTCACCGCCACCAAGAATGTGGTGGATTGTGTGATGATGAAGGGAGGAGTGAAAGGACTTATACTTGCGAGCTCTTGGCATGTCTATGGCGAGAAGCTCAGGGGAACCGTGGATGAGTCGTATGGTTATCATCCGGACAGGGCAGCAGACAGAAGCAGGCTATACGTCTTCTCGAAGATAGCTCAAGAGATGTTCGTGAGATACGCGCACGAGATGAGGGATGATAAGACACTCTCCGTGGTGAGACTCGGCACGATACTGGGAAAAGGCATGTCAGAAAGGACTGCAGCCAGTATATTCATCAGGAGAGCGGTATCTGGAGAACCCATAACTCCATTCAGGGATAGTATGTACAGACCCATGCTCTACGTGGATGAGAGGGACGTTGCTAGAGCCTTCGGCAATCTTGCCGAAGGAATAATCTCCGGAAAAATGTCCTCTTCGAGGAGCCTAGATCACATATACAACTTATTTCACCCTAAACCCATTACGATATTCGAGCTCGCGGTCATCATAAAGGATCTTGTGGAGGAGCTATCTGGTGGAAAGGTAATACCGAGAATCGAAGTAGTAGATAGGGGTCTACAAGTAGAATACTCCGAGATCGAGAAGGACACATTCAGGATTGATGTTTCGAATTCGTTGAGTCGCCTCGGAATCGGAGATTTAAATCCACCTGAGGAGGTACTCAGAAGACTTATATCGTCTGAGCTGGAAAGGATTGGATTGAGGACGTGACATGCGAATATACATTGTGATAAACGGTCCTCTCTACCCAGAGAGCTTGGGTGGTTCGGAAATATTCGCACACGCATTGTCAACCGAGCTGCGGAGAAGGGGACATGAGGTAATCTTGATAGGAAACCTCGCGGACCACCCGAGTGATCTTCCCTACGAAGTGGTATCCCTCGGCCCCTTCTCCAGCATATCCAGTAGAATCAGAAATCTGCAGCGAGTCAGGAAGATTCTCCGCAGGAAGGGTTTCACTAGGAAGGAAGGCTGCGTCATCTCTGTGATGGCCCATTCCTCTCTGCTCGGCCATGAGGTGATGAAGATAACGGGGTCTTCGGTCCATGCGCTGAGGTTCGGCGGCCTAGATTTGGACATATTGACCAGCCCGAGTATGGATCTGCCGTATTGTCTCTACTCTAGGCTGGGACTAGCCACCTTGGGCAGGGGATCCATCTATATCGTCATGAGCAGAAGCATGTTGAAAAAAGCTTTAAAGCTAGGGATACCTCGGGAGAGGTGTGTTATCATTCCAAATTTTATTGAGCAGAGGTTTTTCAACGTGAATTCGGAGGATTCCATCTTAAAGAGCTATAACGTACTGTTCGTGGGCAGACTGGAAAAGGTGAAGGGGATAGACCTGCTGTTGAAGGGTTTGAAGTTGGTGAGGAGGGAGGACCCTCGGGTAAGGCTCCTGATCTACGGGAGGGGCTCCATGGAGGTGGTACTGAAGCACGAATTCGTTGACTTCAGGGGACCCGTTCCTTACGAGGAGGTGCATGAGGCTTACGGGAGAGGCGCTGTATTCGCGCTGCCATCTAGGTACGAGGGCCTTCCTAACTCCCTGCTACAAGCCATGGCATCCGGGCTCCCTGTGGTAGCTTCTAAAGTGGGAGGTGTGCCAGAGATAGTTAAAGACGGATATAATGGATTACTGATAGATCCAGACCCAAGAGAATTGGGTCAATCGGTTCTAAATTTGCTGAGCGATAGGAGAGAAGCCCTCAAGATGGGAATTAGAGCCAGAAAGTCAGTCGATCATCTAACTCCTGATCGTATAACCCGTAAGTACGAAAAAATTTTACAACAAAGCTAACAATCCCTCCACCCCTTCCTGAGTGAGG
>JACXSR010000104.1:0-2139 GCA_035319845.1 Thermoproteota archaeon | reverse complement strand
CCAGTCCTCCTTGGTCAGGATGTATTCCCTCGGATCCATTTCCCCTGTAGGGATAAATATTCAATGAAAGTTTACCCCCGGAGGGGTAATGTCAATCATGCGTTGAGCTTCCACAGGACACCTTCCTCGCCAGCCTCGGCCGAGACCTTGCTCCCCTCGTAAAGCCTGGCCAATAGGGATCTTACCGTGACGGCACTGAGAATGATCGAGCTAACCGTGACTTTTCCCCCTCCCGCCTTCAGGAGTCTCGAGGTCAGCTCCTCCACTGTCATGGGCTTGGAGGCAAGCTCGGTCATGACCTTGTCCGGCAGCTCCTCCATCACCTCTATGTTGAAGTCCAGGAGCTCCTCAGCCCTCTTACCCTCGACGACGGGACCGTGAGAGGGAACGAGCTTCCGGTAATCCCTAGCGTGGTCTCTCAACCAGTGGAGAGTCTCTAGGGCGGTCCCGTAATCTTGGTAGTATGGTATGACGGCGCTCTTCAGCAGCTTGTCCCCGAAGAAGGAGTCGGCCGCATAGAGGATGTGATTGGCCACATACCCCACCTGACCGTATGTGTGTCCCGGGAGAGGGACCGTCTCCACCGGACCCAGCTGGAAGGGGTGCCTGAAGACCCGATCCACGCGGACGCTGACGGCCTTCACATGATAGATGAGACCCTCTGGCGCGTAACCCCCGAAGGTCACGGCCCTCCTCAAGCCAACCGACTCGACACCGCAGGCCTCCACTATCGGAGCGTGGGTTCCCAATTCGCTCTCCAATCCCTTGGCGGCTAGAACGTGATCTGAGTGGAAGTGGGTCAGGAGAACAGCCTTTATCTTTCCCTGAGCCCTTATATCTGCAGTTCTACCCTCGGATGACCCGGGATCGATCACTATGTAGCCGTCGTCCCAGGGAACGAACATCGTGGAGGGACTCCCCGGGAGTAACTTGATGCCCTTCCCTATTCCCTTGAGCATAAGCCTCCAGCCCACCACCCGAGCAAATTAATAACGGTATCAGTGCGGGGTCCTCCGTCGCTAAACCACCGATAGGATCAGGCCCCCCACCACCAAGGTCGAACCGACCACATCCCTCTTGGTCAACCTGTCCCCGCTCAGGTGCGATGCTACTTGGGAAGTCGGAGGACCCAGTGCCGTGGCCAGGGTCGCTATGGTCACACCAGCCGAATCCAGCGCGTAGAAGTAGAGAGGGAGAGCAACCCCCACCCCCAGCAGCCCACCCGCGAACGCCTTCCCGATCCCCTCAATCCTGTAAGTCGGGTAACTGAGTATCCCGTAAACGGATGTGATGATCAGGGTGTTCCAGAGGGTCATGGTCAGGGGTGTGACGTACTCTAGGGCCAGCTTCGCCGCTACGGGGCCGAGCGTGTAGCAAAGGGACGAGAGAAGGGCCCAGAACATGCCCACTACGTCCCACCTGCCTCCCCTGTAGGTGAGGATCCAGATGCCCGACACGGCGAGCAGCACGCCCGCCATTATCTGGATGGTCAGGGGCTCCCCCAGCAAGGCGTGAGACAGGAGGGCCGTCCACACCACATACGTGAACGCCACGGAAGTCGCCCTTCCAGGCCCCATCAGCCCTATTGACTTGAGGAAGGAGTAGTCCCCCAAGCCCGTCCCCAGTGACATGTTGGCCACTATGAAGAGAAGGCCCATCAGGGGGGGCACCACCATATTCCCCGTGAGGGCCGTCAGGGGAATCAGGAAGGCCAGCGCGCCGAGGGATTTCCAGAAGTTGGCCCTCGATGATCCCCCACTCCTCGTGGCTTCAGCGTACAGGGCTGGCACGACTCCCCAGATGACGCCGGAGAGTATGGCGGCGAGAATAGCTATCAAAGGGAACCCTCGGTCCAGAGGGCCCTACCACTTAAGAGCCTTCCCGTTCACCTCCAGCTCAGCATTGCCAGCCAGGCTCCCAGGTAGATGGGGGAGAGAAGGGAGGTGACCAACACGAGGGAATATACCTCCTCCCTGTGAAAATCGTAAACATCACTCAGGACGGCCAGGGCGACGGCCACAGGCATGGCGGACATGAGCGTTGTGATGGACGCCTCCAGCCGGCTGAGGCCCACTAGGTAACTCAAGGATAGGGCGATCGTGGGGAGAAGGAGTACCTTACCTAGGAAGGGAGCGGGGT